>RFFS01000033.1 GCA_003696775.1 Calditrichota bacterium | reverse complement strand
TGGCGCGCCAGGGCTTTTCCGGTGATTAAAGACCTGGTGGTGGATCGTAGTGCGTTTGACCGCATTATTTCCGCCGGTGGTTATATTTCCACCAAAACCGGCAGCGCGCCGGACGCCAACATCATTGCCGTGCCCAAACCGGACGCCGACCTGGCGATGGACATGGCCGCCTGTATCGGTTGCGGCGCCTGTGTGGCCGCCTGTCCCAACGCATCGGCTTCCCTGTTTGTGGGCGCCAAGGTTTCCCAGTTCTCCCTGCTGCCACAGGGACGGGTGGAAGCCAAACAACGCGTGGAACGCATGGTGGCTCAAATGGATGCCGAACTGTTCGGCGCCTGTACCAACATTCAGGAATGTGAAGCGGTATGCCCCAAGGAAATTTCCATATCGGCCATTGCCCGCTTACGCCGTGAATTTATTAAGGCCGCCGTTAAATAAGGCTGTCCCAAACAACATACAATGCGTTGGATAAAATGAGCGTGAAGAGCAGGTTGACCTGAAAACGTTCCATCCAAATCAAAACGCGTTCTCTGTGTTCAAAACTCATAATCGTTCCTTTGGTTATAAAGAGGCGGCAACGCCTCTTTTTTCTTATTCAAACCGATAGGTGATCCCAATACGTACCGTGGCTTTGTTGATTTCTTCCCTAACCGTTGAGGTTGTATAAATGTAGCGCATATCACGATTTACTTTTCCAATCGCGTACGCCACATTTAACATGGTGTTGCCATCCACCGCGTAACCGATTCCCGCGTGATATCTTTTCAAATCCCTGCTTTTATCCAGAGTACGGTCGGCCACAGGCTGATAACTGTATCCGGCGCGTAAAAACAAAGTTCGATTCAGCAATGCCAGCTCGCCACCCGCAGAATACGCCAGGGCCGGTTTAAAATCTTCACGAATTGTTTGATTTTCCAATAAAAGATCATCATACTCGGACCGATCCCGCCCATCCGGAACATCATAGCGTAATTGTGACCAGTCGGCATATTCCGCCGATGCGGCCAGCGTTAAAATATCCGAATGCCAACTTAACCCTGCGTTAAAGCGGTAAGGGGTGCGGATAATATAATCAAATTCATAGGTGCCCAAATCATATTCATCCACCGGTACCGACGTATCGTCATAAACGATTTTATCCTTTTGGGACCACTCTTCCTTTACGTTCATAGACGTTGGAAAAATGATAACCGTGGACAATTTTAACATACGCGTCAGCTCAAACATACCGGCCAGCTTTAGTTCCGTGGCGGAAAAGGTTTGATGCAAACGTTGCTCTAGTTGGTATGAATAAAAATCCAACTGGTTCGTGCCCAATACATAGCGGTTATCCACATCGGTTTGCACATAATCCAGGCCAAAATCCTTTTGCCCGCCCACAAAAGCCAGGTTGACACCGACGGTGAATTTTGGTGAGAGCGCCATGGCCGCGGCCAGGTTCCAGCTATTTAATTTTCCTTCATTACTTATGGTATAATCTTGTTGCACATTTCGATCAAATGGAATATCATCCCCATTGTCGTATTCAAAAGAAAGGCCGTTGCTTTCCGTACTGAATGCGGAAAACCGGTTGTAAGCGTCGAAGTTACGATTCACCTGGTATCCGAAGCCCAACACAAAGCTGCCCCGATAGACATCGAACGGATAGGCAAAACCCATGGCATTCAGACGGGTTGTCGTTTGTCCCGACTCCAAATGTCGATCTATATAGGATGAGGCGGTATTATGATTACCATGCGCCAGATTCACGTTAAAGGTAAACTTTTTAATTTGCCCCAAACCGGCGGGATTCCAGTACACGGCGGTATAATCATCCGCCACGGCGCTGTAAGCGTTACCCATCCCCAGGGCGCGTATGCCCACACCATCCTGTACCGAAGTCAGATCCAGGGCTTCCGAAGCGGTCTGGGCCGCGAGATATCCACTGAACATGGCTATAAATACAATCAGCTTTTTCATTTTAACATTCCTTTGCTATCGGCTTCTTCTTTTTGATGAACCACTGTGCGAACGGCTGCTACTCCGGTGAGACCCGGAAGATGAACGCGGTGTGTAGGATGACCGCGAACGTGACGAAGCGGGTTTGTAGCCGGAACGGCGGCTGTTGTTTTGGGCGGGCGGTGTATAGCTGCGTTCCGTCTTACGTTTCGTGGAACGGTGTTCGTATTGCTCTTTTTGACGCGCATGCCCGGAAATCTTTGTGCGCTGTTTTGTAACCGCCCGGCTTACTTTTTTGGACGTGGTACGGGCCTCCAAACGACTGCTCTTTTTGGTTTTTGTACGTACCGTGCGATCGGTTCGCGGAACGCGTTTACTTAAGTTGTAGTAGGTACGTTCACTTTTCCGACCTGATTTTATCGTTTTACGCTTACGATCATTTACAAATCGCGCTTCTTTTCTTTCCAACGGTTTGCGTTGCGGTGTGGTTATCCGCGGCTGGTCATCATCACGCACGGGACGCGCGGAAACAGGTTTAAGACGTTCCGGACGATTTTTCGCGGGACGGGTAACCGGTCGAGCTGTTGGCCGGGAAGCAACAGGCAATGCCGACGGCGGTAAATCTCTGTTATCCACCGTGGAGTGGCCCGGACGGGGGCGCCGCACCGGACGTCCCGTGTCAAAGTCACGCTTTTTACGTTCATGGGTTACGGTTGTCGTGTAATACCCGCCGCCATAATATGGCGGATACCACGGATCATATATGCTCCCCCAACCCGGATACCACGGATTGATGATGACCGGCCCGCCTATAACCACCACACCCGGGTACAGATAGCCTTCATACCAGTCGTACCAGGGATCGGTGTACCAAAAGTCGTAGGGATCGTAATAACCGTAAACATCATAATAAACCGGTGCCGCCGCCCACCAATGATGATGGCTGTAACGATGCCAGGGCCGATAAACAGGTGAACGATACCAGGGCGTATAAACCTGATAACGGTAAGCCCGCACAACAGGATAAATGTCGATATCGCATTCGGTTACATAAACATCTCCTTCGGCGTCATTTTCCACATCAAAGCCATCTTCATAATCATAACCCGGGGCGTACGCGTCTTCATCCTGTATCGCCGTGTCATTGTGTTTTTCCGATTGGTGATAGACACGTTCACGTGCCGGACGACGAACGGTATAATCGTCCTCCCGTTCCGGCGCTGAAAACCGCGTGTAACAGGATGTCAGCATTAAAAGCGCCAAAAGGGATGTTGTTAGATATATTTTCATGACAGCCTCGCCGATTTATTCGTTTACAAATATATATTTCAACTATTGTGCCAAAGATATAATGAACGTTAAGTTCTTTAAAAACAACCGGATGACATATTTGACCAACCACGGCATGTTAATTATGTTTACATATATTAGAATAAATGTATTTCTTGTTTACACTTCTACTTAAATAAAGCGGCTTTTATCTGATGGCGTTGCAACATTTTATGCAATCCGACACGGCTGACCCCTAATATTTCCGCGGCTTTTAATATATTACCGGATGTTTTTGTCAGCGCCTGCTCGATCATGCGCTTTTCCAGCCGGCCAACGGCCTCCTTGAGGGTCATCCCGTTTTCCGAAAAGGTGAGCGTCTCTTTATTAAGGTGAAAGCGCTCCGACAAGAGTTCCGGTTCCAACATGCCCCCTTCATCCGCGAGGGTAACCACCCGTTCCATTTCATTTTCCAGCTCGCGCACATTTCCCGGCCAGGGCGCCTGTTCCAGCAATTCTATAAACAGCGGCGTCATCCCCTTGATGGTTTTATTCAGACGACGGGCATATTTTTCCATGAAAAAGCGCGCCAGTTCGGCTATATCTTCCCGCCTTTCCCGTAACGGCGGCAGATGTATGGGAAAAACATTCAAACGATAATACAGGTCTTCCCTAAATGTCCCTTCTTCCACCGCTTCCAGCAAATCGCGGTTGGTCGCCGCTATCACTCGTACATCCACCTTAATCGTACGGGTGCTGCCCACGGGCTTTACCTCGCCTTCCTGTAATACGCGCAACAATCCCAATTGCAAAGCCGGCGTGGTATCGCCGATTTCATCGAGAAACACCGTGCCACCGTCCGCCTGTTCAAACAGTCCTTTTTTATTTTCCACGGCGCCGGTAAACGCCCCTTTGACATGCCCGAACAATTCGCTTTGCAACAGGGTGTCCGGTATGGCGCCACAATTTTGAACCACAAACGGCTTATCCTTGCGCGGGCTGTTAAAATGGATCATTTTGGCCAGCATTTCCTTGCCGGTTCCGGTTTCTCCCAGCAATAAAACCGTTGTTGGTGTGCCCACCACCTTGCGTAACAACTTAAATGTTTTTTGAATTGCCGCACCGTGACCAATGAATTTTCCCAAATCAAGTTGCTGTTCAATTTCTGATTTTAATTGACGGTTTTCCTGTTCCAAATGTTGGTTGGCCCGGGTAAGGGCTTCCTGCAGAGCCCGATTTTCCAGTGTCATCCGATAATGCGCGGCGGCATTATCCACCACCATCATCAATTCATCCGGCTCAAACGGCTTGGAGACGTATTGATAGATTTTAGCCCGGTTCACCGCTTCAATTGATGCATCAATATCGGCATAACCGGTTATCAGAATACGCAACGCGTCGGGTTGCATGTCGCGGCTTTTTTCCAAAAAGCGCACCCCGTCCATGCCGGGCATGCGTTGATCGGAAAGAATAACGGCAACCGTTTCCTTTTTTAATATTTCCAGCGCGCGCGGTCCGTCCGGCGCGGAAAGCACACGATACTGTTTTTGAAACAACCGCCGCAGGGTATTCAGTATCTCCGGCTGATCATCAACTATGAGCAATGGGATTTTATCCATGCTTCAATTTATCTCCCAAAGGTAAAATGATACGAAAAACCGCCCCGCCTCCGGCCCGGTTTTCCGCCGTGATTTTTCCGCCATGTTTTTCAATAATCGTATGACTCACACTTAAGCCCAGCCCGGTTCCCTGGTCCACATCCTTGGTTGTGAAAAACGGATCGAAGATGTTGGGCAAAACTTCCGCGGGGATACCCGGGCCGCTATCCGCCACGGACAGGCTCCACGCATCCTCCGATTTTTCCGTGCGCACAATAAGTGTCCCCTCATATTGCATGGCCTGCACGGCATTGGTCATCAGATTGATAATAACCTGATTGAGTTGCCCGGGATTACATAACACCGGTTCGTCAAACTCAATTTGGCGCAGTACTTCCACCCGGTCGCCTATCTGTGTTTTCATCATCTTCAAACAGGTATCCACCAATTCCGATGGACGGATGGATTTATATTCGGCCTGATCCAGACGCGAAAAACTTTTCAGATCCTTTACAATCTGCTTAACGGCAAGGCTGCCCCGCGCACTGTCTTCGATAATACTACGTAGTTCGGTGATCTGTTCTTCCATGCGCTTACGCAATTCGTCCTCATCAACCGTTTCCAGTTCTTTTTGCAAATCATCCAGATAGGTGTTGAGGATTTTCATATTGGCATAAATAAAACTGATGGGATTATTCAATTCATGGGAAATACCGGCCACCAGATGACCGAGTGACGCCATTTTTTCGGAATGGATAAGCTGGCTTTCTTTTTCCTGCAATTCACGGAACAGCCGGCGAAGCTCCTTGTTTTTTTGATCCAGTTGTTTATTCGTGTTCCGCAGTTGCTCCACATATTCCTCCCGAACACGCGAGCGGGTCAGCTCTTCCACCAAATCCGCCGTCTCCTTCACATAACGCAGATTATCCAACGCGATATTGAGTTGTGCCAATAAACTTTGCACCACCTTTAAGTCATCCCTGTTCAGATGATTTTTAAAATGGCGCATTTTAATATAAAGCGCGTTTTCTTCATCCGTATTATTAAGAACGGGCAATAACATCTCCACCACCGAGGATTTTTTTTCATGGCGTTTTATCGGTTCGCCCTCACGCGTCACGACAAACGGTTGCACGGATTTTTCGGGGTCACGCACATGGCATAAACCATGGCGCCTTTCTGTTTTCACAAATCGCGCCGTCAATACATCCGGATGAGCATTGATGGCTTTTTCAATATTTTCCAGCATTTCACCGGCATGATGGATTTGCAGCAAGCGTTCTCCCAAAGCATGGAT
>RFFS01000196.1 GCA_003696775.1 Calditrichota bacterium | reverse complement strand
GACGGCGTTATTGAATATACCCACCGCAATCACTATACCATTGCCGATTGGTTACCCAACAACCACGCCTTATTATACGATGCCACACGGGAAATCGGCGGCAATAAAGTTCAAACCATGACCAAAACCATCGACCGGCCGGGTTTTTATAAAAAAAACGGCGTACCGGATAGTCTTCTGGGCTGTGCCCCCGGAAAGGAAACGCTCTCCGTGGCCTATATTCCCACATCGGCACTCATGTTCATAAAAGAAAAGCTGCGCGGCGGAGAAATTGTTTCCATTGTTACCACCCTGCCGGGCATCGTTTCGGCGCATATGGGCCTTATCGCCCGCGACCAATGGGGGAATGTAATCTTTCGGCATGCCAGCAGCAGCCCGCAAACCCATGAGGTCACCGATTTTCGTTTCGACGATTATGTGGACAAGCTGGCCACATCCAAAAGTCGTGTGGGGATGATTTTCATGCGCGTCCGGGAAACCCATAACAGCCCAAAAGAATAACAAAGCGCAAGAAATTCAAACAGCCTCATCCGGATGTAAGCAGGTGATGTATCTTCTTTACGGTATTTAAATTGCGGGCGGTTGATGATGTACCCAGACAGGCATCTATGTTTTTGACTAATTTGGAACGACCGATTCCTTCCGGTGCGTATAAATAAAACACATTATCCGTCCATTCAAACCGCTCGCTCTCCGATGCAAAGCGCGTTAATTTTTCCTTGTTTACACGGGGGGGTGTTTTACAAAAAAAGAAGTGGACCTGTTTACCTTCCTGTTCGGCATAGGGGTTATCCGAGAGGGCTTGTTCAAATTCGGTTTCATCAAGTACCTGCATGGCCGGCTTAAAACCAAAATGCGTGTTAATAATTGCAGCTACCCTGGTTTCAATATCCCCCGATCCGGCCAGGATAATGTTTCCACTTTGAATATAGGTCTGTACCTTTTCAAAACCGGCTTTTTCCAGCTCTGTTCTAAGCTCTTTCATGGAAAGCCGATTTTTACCCCCTACATTCACGCCTCTTAACAAGATGATATGCTGTTTCATAATTTTTCCTGTATATATGCATTTTTTAATGTGCGGTATTTTCCGTTATCGGGCAATTTAAGATGTTGACGCACATATACGGACATTATTCAAATCGTACCTTGGGGATACGGATTCGAATACTTATAAAAGGCCTGACCGGGTTATACAAACCAAACGTTCTTTGGCCGGGCAAAAATGCGCTTAATGGGTTTGTATCATTTGCGGAATTTGTTCCGGATGACGCATTAATGCCTCATCCAATATATGCAACTTAGCGGAAGGCACATGTGGCCAGGCGTGGTGTACGGCATGATGGAAAAAACCGTCCTTAACACGTCTTCCGTTGAAGATACCAAAGATATATTGAATAAAGCGCGCGGCACGTAATTGTTTAAGTATGCCAAACTGATACATGTGGACATGCAAAAACCATGAAAACAAAAACCAACCCATGGCGCTCATTATACGGACAGCGAAAAAAACACCCAAAAACTTTTGCCAGCCAAAATAGCCGATAAAAAGTATTTGTAACGGCAAATAAATAATCAGTCGAACCAGACGGCTAAGAGTGATATGTTTATTTTTTATATCAATAATCAATTGAACTTCTTCATAAAACAGGCAATAAAAAAAAGACTGGAAAAAACCCTTTGCTTCATATAGGGAATGGGGGTCTTTAAGAACATTATGATCGGGTTCCCTGTTCGGCAGGTGAGTAACATGATGGGTACGGTGTTTGGCTCTTATAGAATCAAACGGTTCATCCCAGGGTGTTACAACCATGGCAAAATGTTCAAAGAAAAGTTCCAGCGGTCGTGGCCATTTTTTTGTTCGATCGGCGTGCATCCTGTCGTGATTACCGATAAAGACGCGCATATAAAAAATGTGAAACAAAAGATAAAACACAGGCCAGCTTAAATAGTCAAAAGCATAGAAAAAAACAACCGCATAGACGCCACACAATAAAATAAAAATCTCCAGATCCATCGCCTTTTTGGGCTCCGGACGAAATTTATATTCTTCATTGCCTATTTTCATGATAGCCTCCCTCTTATTCTGATTACAATATACCGGATGGTTAAATGAACGAAAAGGGACATCAAATAATTCCATTAATTCGGATAGGGCCCGTTTTTTATCATGAATTATACAAGCCGATGGCTCCGGCTGCGTATGTTTATATCATTCTCCGGGACTGATCGGCAACGAATCACATCATTTCACAATAATGTTGAATTATCATACGCATAGCAGGATGTGTGATAAACTTGATTAGAATTATTTTAATGAGAAAATACCTGTCCGCGCCAATCAGGAATTTTTTAAGAATAGCCTTTTGTTTTACAAGGTTACCGTTTACAAAAAGATAAGGGAAGGAGTTGTTGTTTGCCCCCATACCGGCCCCCGGAAAAAAAACAACCCCTTGCTAAGTTCAATATTAACAAGGGGTTAGCGTGGCGCCTCCCGGACTTGAACCGGGGACACACGGATTTTCAGTCCGTTGCTCTACCGACTGAGCTAAAGCGCCATCCATTTGAAAGACGGGTAATTTAAGGGCATCCCTTTAACGATGCAACATAATGTAACGCTTTTTGCAAAATAAATTCCAGCGGGTTTATAATTCCAAAAGAAGCTTCAGATCATGGCGCATTCCCGTGGGTACATCCTGGCATTCAAAAACCACGCCCCGTTCCATGCAATGCCTGAAACTTTCGATTTCCGCCGCGGACAGATATAAATAAGGCAAATAGTTGCGTCGCCCTTCTTTAAAATGAATACCCCCGACATTGACTTTATCCAACCGCACACCCTGATCCAGTAAATGCTCCACAATTTCCGGTCCTTTTACCAGAAAAATTGATTTTGAAAAATCACGGGAATTATCCAAAAGAGCTTCGGCGGTATGACGTTCATCCAGAATCGCGGCGGTCAAATTTTCAGGAACACAGGAAAGGTACAACTCCTTTTCCCAGTCGTTTTCATTGACCTCATTATCACACAATAAAATTTCCCGGCTATGCAGGGCGCCGGCCCAGCCGATCACAACCTGACCATGTATCAAACGGTCATCTATTCGAAACAATTGATAATTCATGATAGCACACGTATGGCTTTATGGGCATCTTCCGTTATTTTTTCCAATAAGGCGTCCGTTTCCAATCGATTGCGATTGACGGCAAAGGAAATCAACATGGGTAAATTCACCCCGCCGATGACCCGCGCGCCGGGAAATTCCCGACGGATGCGCAAGCCGGCCTGCCAACAACTCCCGCCCACCAGATCGGTAAAAACAAATGCCGACCCGTCGCCCGATTCATTAAGAAACTTTACCCCTTCACGGACGATGGTTTCAATATCATCATGGTGATTGGAATAGACGCGAAAAGCATCGCTTATATCGGCAAAATGTCCGGTTGCGTGCAACATGGCCTCCGCCAAACGACCATGCGTGATGATCAGGGCCGGTATGCTCATTATTCCGTATCCTTTTCCAGATACGAGCGGTCTTCCGCCAGCGGACTGGCGTTGCGCGCCAACATGCGTTGTTTGCTGCGCGCATTGAAATCACGCGCCGGGTGCGCGCCGTACAATTTGGACAAATGGTTAAGGGCGATGGTTTCCGAGATCACCGTGATATTCTTACCGGGGTTGATCGGTAAAAGGATTTGTGGAATTTCCACATCCAAACGCTTGGTAAAATTGTCATGCAAACCCACACGCTCATACGATTTGGTTTCATCCCAGTCTTCCAACAGCACTTCAACTTCCACACGCTTTTGCATGCGGATGCCACGCACGCCAAACACGGCTTTCACATCCACCAGTCCGATACCCCGTATTTCCATCATATGTTCGGATTGTTCCGCTCCGTAACCAATCAACACGTCTTCGGCCTTTTTTTTCAGGATAACCAAATCGTCTGCCACCAGACGGTGACCGCGTTCAATCAGATCGAGGGCAATTTCGCTTTTACCGATACCGCTGCGTCCGGTAAAGAGAATACCCACCCCGTAAACATCCACCAGAGTGCCATGCACGGATTGCCTCGGGGCAAAAACATTGGATAAAAAATCGCCCAACAGATGCACAAACCGGGTGGTGTTCAAAGTAGTTTTAAAAACGGAAATATTTCGGCGGGCGGCGGTTTTTAAAAGATAGTCCGGCGCGGCATTACCATTGGTAATGATGATGGCCGGAACTTCAAATTCGATAAAACGATTTATGGATTGTTTTAATTCATCCGGCGATAGTTTGCTTAAATAGGATATTTCCGTGTTGCCTAAAATTTGCAAACGATCCCATGTAAATAAATCCACATATCCGGATAAAGCCAAACCGGGACGATGGAGTTCGTTGGTGGTGATTTTACGGTTCAGGCCGTTTTCGGAACAAAGAATCTCCAGTTTCAGGCGTTCCTTGTTCGCCTTAAATAGATCACGCACATAGAGTAGTTGCTGTGTCATGGGGATAATATAGCCACAAAGTCAACCAGGGTAAAAAAAAAGAAGGCCGGATGGCCTTCTTCTTTAAAATCTTTTACGCTTCGAGATTCTCAACTATTTTTTGTCCTTTATGCTCGCGTAATTTTTCCTTGGCGCGTACAACCTGTCTTTCCAGATTGTCGATGCCCAGATCAATGGATTTAAATATATCTTCCGACCGCTCCTTGATGACGATGGTTTTATGTTTGAGTCTCACCTTAAACTCGACAATTTGATCTTGTTTCTCATAAGAGAGGATCACCTGGCCATCCATTATAAGGTCTGAAAAGCGGTCCAGCCTTTTCGCTTTATCCAGCACATAGGCTTTAATGCGATCCGGCGCTTTGTAACCGCGGGCTGTGATGGCTAATTTCATAGTATTCCTCCTTTGGATTAGGATTTTTTGGACATGACGCGTTGATGCGTCTTTTGATATACATTTTTCAAATGTTCGATGGACAAATGGGTATAAACCTGTGTCGTTGATAAATTCTCATGCCCCAGTAAATCTTTTACTACGCGTATGTTGGCCCCTTTGTTCAATAAATGGGTGGCGTAACTATGCCTTAATATATGCGGATGCGCCCGGGTGTTTTTCACAACCGCCTGAATGTATTTTTTAACAAGTCGTTGTACGGCCATGGAATACATCGCCTTACCACTTTCCAGTACAAATACCTGGCGCACACCGGGCAAAGCCATCGCCGGACGCCGATCCAGATAGGCGATGAGCGCCTGCATGGCGCGTCTGCCGACCGGCACTATCCGCTCCTTTTGTCCCTTGCCCATGATCCTCAGAGATTTTTCGCGTAAGATGAGATCCTCGAGTTTAAGTTGGATTAATTCCGACAAACGCAACCCGCACCCATAAAACAGTTCCAGTATGGCGCGGTCGCGAACGGCTTTAAAATCATTTCCCCTGACTTCCCGGATGATGTTTTCCACTTCGTCGATGCTTAAAAACTCGGGCAGATATTTCTCAAACTTTGGCATTTTTATCGATGCGGCTATACTCTGTTCAACCATGCCGTTGATTTCCAAAAAACGGAAAAAAGATTTTAACGTCGCCACTTTGCGGGCAATCGTCCGCCGACTCAGATTTTTTTCCTGCAAATGCATTAAAAAAGCACGGATATCCCGTAAGGTTACCCTTTCCCAGGCCACGTCATACCCGTCATTGAGATGCGTTAAAAAAGCGGCGGTCTGTTCCAGGTCGATACGGTAATTGGTAAGCGTATGAGGTGAATAGCGTTTTTCAAGTTCCAGATATCTGAAAAATTTCTGTGTGGCAATATCCATGAAAATCCGTTGGTTTAGCTTAGATGCCGCGTCTGCTTATATTATCGAAATGAATTGCGTAAATTGCAAATTTAATCGTGTAATTTTTTAACGATATAAAATCCGAAAATATTCACCACGCGGCCGGAAAGATCAAATATTTTTGCACCTTGCATTCTTTAATCTTAAAATGCAGGCCGTTTGACTACGGGAAAATTAAACAGAGATATTGGAACGGGTATGGGAAAAAATCTGGTAATTGTGGAATCACCGGCCAAGGCGAAGACTATCAATAAATATCTTGGTAATGATTACGATGTGGTGGCTTCCTATGGACATGTACGGGACCTGGTGCCCAAGGAGGGCGCCGTGGATACCGAAAATTTTGACATGAAATACGAAACGATCAAAAACAGCAAAAAACATATCGACGCGATCATCAAAGCCGCCAAAAACAGCGACGCCATTTTGTTGGCCACAGACCCTGACCGTGAAGGCGAAGCCATTTCCTGGCATATTTATACCTTGTTAAAGGATAAAAAGCTGACCCGGGACAAAAAGATCAAACGGATTGTATTCCATGAAATAACCAAAAGCGCCATTCAAAAAGCGCTTAGCCAACCTCGGGACCTTCTGGATGAGCTGATCAACGCGCAGCAGGCGCGGCGCGCGTTGGATTACCTTGTGGGCTTTAATATATCGCCCCTGCTCTGGAAGAAAATCAAACGCGGCCTTTCGGCCGGACGCGTGCAAAGTCCCGCCTTGCGCCTTATCGTGGAACGTGAAAATGAGATCGAGGCTTTCAAACCGCGTGAATACTGGAGCGTGGACGCACTCGGCGAAAAAGCCGGCAAAGCGTTTACTTCCAAACTGATCCGTTTCAATAATGAAAAGGTCACCCAGTTTTATATCGAAAACGCCGAACGGGCGGAAGATGTTACCCGGCAAATCAAAAACGACGCGGACGGCCATCTGACGGTCGCCTCCATCACCAAAAAAGAACGCAAACGCCGGCCTTATCCGCCGTTTATCACCAGTACCCTGCAACAGGACGCCTCGCGCAAACTGGGTTTTTCCGCTCAAAAAACCATGCGGATCGCCCAACAGCTTTACGAAGGCGTGGATATCGGCGGCGGGGAAGTGGGGTTGATCACCTATATGCGTACGGACTCGGTGAACATGGCCGGGGAAGCGGTAAGTGAAATCCGTGATTACATAGCCGGACATTTTTCCACGGCGCTGCCGGCCAAAGCCAATTTTTACGCCACCAAATCCAAAAACGCCCAGGAAGCGCACGAGGCCATTCGTCCCACTTCCGCGCAAAGAACGCCGGAAGCGATCAAAAAAGCCCTCAACACCGATCAATATAAATTATACAAGCTGATCTGGAACCGCGCCATAGCCAGCCAAATGACGCCGGCTGTCATGGATACGGTTACGGTCGATTTTTCCGCCGGGGACGGGCACCTGTTCCGCGCCACGGGTGCCACCATCAAAGACCCGGGCTTTCTCGCGGTTTATCATATCGGGACTGACGAAGACAGTGAACAAGACGATGAAAAAATGCTGCCTCCTTTTGAAAAAGGAGAACGTCTGCCCTTAAATGAAATCAAAACCGAACAACACTTTACCAAGCCGCCGCCCCGTTACACGGAAGCCTCATTGATCAAAACATTGGAAGAATACGGTATCGGGCGGCCCTCCACTTACGCGTCCATCATATCCACGCTGTTGCAACGGGAATATGTTACACTGGAAAGCCGCCGTTTTAAACCCACGGATATGGGCAAAATCGTCAACAAATTCCTTACCCGCTTTTTTGACACCTATGTGGACTATGCGTTTACGGCTCAAATGGAAGATAAACTGGATGCCATCGCCCGTGGCGAAGAAGAGTGGAAACCGTTGATGAAAAGCTTTTGGAGCCGCTTTAAACATACCGTTGATGAAACAGAAAAAGTACCGCGTAGCGAAATAAACGAATCGCGCGTGCTGGGCACGGACCCGAAAAGCGGCAAGCCGGTAAGCGTGCGCATGGGGCGTTACGGGGCCATGGCGCAAATCGGCGAAGCCGACGATGAAGAAAAACCGCGTTTTGCCAGTTTGCGACCGGATCAAACCCTGGACGGCATTACGCTGGAAGAAGCGCTTAAATTGTTTGAACTTCCCCGTGAGCTGGGCACGGATAAAGACGGCAATGTGATAACCGCCAACGTGGGACGCTACGGCCCTTATGTCCGCGTGGGTAACAACTTTGTATCCATTAAAGGAGAAGACCCCCACACCATTACGCTGGAACGCGCCCTGGAACGGATTGCCGAAAACGAAGAGCAAAAGAATAACCGCATCATTCGCGAATTTGATGACGGTGTTCAGATTTTACGCGGCCCATACGGCCCGTATATCACCAACGGCAAAAAGAATGCCCGGGTACCGAAAGGGACGGAACCCGACAGTATTGACCATGCCCTGGCTTTGGAATTGTTGGAAAAAGCGCCCGAGAAAAAAGGACGGGGAAGACGAAAAAGTAAAAAGTAAGATGAATTAAGCGGCTATTTTGCGGATTTTCCCTTGCAACGGTAGAGGTTTTTTAACGCCGATGCTTTCGGGATGAATGGCTAAACGAATCGGTTTTTCGGAATACCAGACATATTTGGCTTTCCATTTATATTTAATTTTTAATTTCATTACAACACTCCTTTTTGCATGCATACAGTTTAAACCATTTCCACATCGGCTACCGTGACGAAGCGTACATGGTTTATGTGCGCCGGAACACTTTGGGTTATCGTCCCGATATATCGACGCCTTAACAATTTTATTTCACCGGTTCCTTTTTTGTCAGGTTTGGCTTAACCATCTTATTTGATTATTATAGGTGTACAAAAATACACCAACAAGTGCTCTATGTCAAACTTTTTATATGGGCCTGACAAAACGGTTCGAATTATTCAACCGGATATATTAAACCCGACTGAGCGGGAATGGTTCGGGGAGCGCGCGGCGATCATGGAATATGTTGGAGGGATTATGGTTAGTGTATGAGCAGTAGCGGATTTTAGCGACTACTTTTTAGGATTGAAATATGCTTAAATTAAATGGAAAAACGGTTCGAGTTGGCACCCAAACCGCTATTGCTTATACATCTTGTTGTGTATAGTTACTTTTTAATCCCATTTCTTACATCTACCAACTTCAATTCTTTATGATAAACCTTAATTCTTTCATGTGCCAAACCGTCAATTAACAAAATAACCGTAAGCATGGCAATTGTGGTAATACCAATTGCCCGCCAAAGTGGAGCTTGGAAAATAAGAATCAATAAAGCGGCGATAATTACTAAAACAGGAATTACTTTAAATGCAACGGTGTATTCTTTTAAGGTGCTTTCACAACGCTCCATTTCCGATTTATAAAAAGCCGCAGCATCCGTTTTAAATTCTTTCTCAAACTGTTTTACGCGTTGAATGTTCGTGTAGTTAAGCCCAATACCGATAATTAACAACAAAATTCCGGCTATCAACAT
>RFFS01000195.1 GCA_003696775.1 Calditrichota bacterium | reverse complement strand
AAGGAAAACCCATGAACATTTTATTGATTGATGACGACCGTAACCTGGGCCGGGTGATCAGCCATCAGTTGAACCGCCAGGGTTATAAAACGGATACTTTCACCGACGCTTCCGCGGCGCTGGAGCAATTTTTCCATTCCCACTATGATTTGGTGATCAGCGATATACAAATGCCGGATATCAACGGCATCGATCTGCTTAAGCGTATCCGGAAACACAATGCCGATGTGGTGATCATCATGATTACCGCCTATGGCAGTGTGGACAACGCTTTGGAAGCCTGTCGTCTGGGCGCCGATGATTACATAACCAAACCTTTTGGCTTTGAACAACTGTTGTTTGTTATTGAAAAGGCTGTCCGTCTAAGAAAATTGCAAACGGAAAATCGCGTTTTAAAAGCCACCTTAAGCGAAAAATTTCGATTCAACAATATGATCGCCCATAGCGCGGCTATGCAAAATGTGCTGCGTGTTATCCAAAAAGTCGCCGCCGGCAACGCCACGGTACTCATCGAGGGCGAAAGCGGCACCGGCAAGGAACTGGCGGCCAGGGCCATCCATTTTAACAGCCCGCGCAAGGATAAGCCGTTTATCACCGTCAACTGCCCTTCCATACCGGCCAATCTGCTGGAAAGCGAACTATTCGGCCATGTCAAAGGGGCTTTTACCGGCGCCACATCCGATCGAAAAGGAAAATTTGAACAGGCGGACGGGGGCACCATTTTTTTAGATGAAATCGGCGATTTACAGGGTGATTTACAAGCCAAATTGCTGCGTGTGTTACAGCAACAGGAATTCGACCGCGTGGGCGGACACACACCCGTGCACGTGGATGTGCGCGTGGTGGCGGCTACCAACCGCAACCTGCGCGAACAAGTCCGTCAAAATAAATTTCGGGAAGATTTATACTATCGCCTGAGCGTTATCCCCGTTGTCCTGCCCCCCCTTCGGGATAGGCGGGAAGACATTCCCTTTCTGGTGGATCATTTTCTGAAAAAACAGGCCGCCAACGATGAACCGTACAGCGTGGAACCGGCGGTTATCGACCTGCTCCGGCAATACGACTGGCCGGGAAACATCCGTGAGCTGGAAAACATCGTGGAACGCATGGTTACACTGGCATCCGGCAAGCGGCTAACCATTCGGGACGTACCGGACTATATTGCACAAACCGCAGCGCCACCGTCCGCGGCGGCATCACAAATATTGAATATGCCGCCCGAAGGCATGGCCCTGGATGATATAGAACGCCTGGCCATCGAAGAAGCCCTGGCTCGTGGTGAGGGCAATCAGACCCGCGCGGCGCAATTATTACACATCCCGCGTCATGTGCTGCTTTACCGCATGAAAAAACTTTCCATTCCCGCCCGTTAAGCCTCTGCCCAAACCGTGCCGGGCCTGGAGCCGACACCGCGGCATAATTACATCCACACTACCCGAAACGGGCGATATCCGTTTCAGGATCGAGCGGCGCGTCCTGAGTCATATACCGCATCAGGGACTCGGCCAACAGAGGCGCCAGTGAAAGCCCTTTTGTCCCCAATCCGTTGAATATCCACAACCTTTTTTCCCGCGGATGGCGGCCGAGAAAAGGACGGCGGTGCTTCACGGTGGGACGCACACCGGCTTTATGCGCCGTTAATCGTAAAGGCACTTTTACAAAACGTTGCACCTGTTCCGTCAGAAACCGCACCGTTTCCGGCAGCGCCCGGCAGGTCAGGTCGTCCCAAATGTAGGTGGACCCGCAACGGTACCCACCGCCTTGCGGCAGCAAAAACACGCCAAACGCCAGGGCCTCTTTCAAGTCCATTTCGCCGTCCAGGGTTAAGGCGTCGCCTTTGCTGGGATGAAACGGTAAATAACGAAACCAAGGATTATACATGCCATGCCAGCCCTCGCAGAAAACGACCCGGGCACAACGGATACCGGCCACATCCACATGGTCCGTTGCGATATGGATATCCGCGTAATCCACTTTGGCCCGTATCAGTCGTTCCCCAAAATAACGGTATAAGCCGTCAAGCAATTTTACGCTTTGTATGCCCGCGCCATGACGGATGGCCGCCGCGCCATGGGGTGCGTGGATATATTCCGGAAGGGCCGCGGCATGCTCTTCGATAAAAGGACGGTATGCCGGATCATTTTGCCGGATAAGCCAATCGTTGGCCTGAGCGGCGTTTTTAAAAATCCGGCGGATGATCAGCGGCGAATAAAAGGAAATGCCCAGGGCTTTTTCCAAAGCGGGATAAAATTGGGTATTGTAACGCGTCCAGTCGGCCATGCGCCAGCTTAACACCAGCCGCTTTCCGGTTATGGGATTGATCATGCCCCCTGCCACCCGTGTGGCGGAACAGCGTTCGGGATGATCCACCAAAAGCGCCTCCTTGCCGGCGTTCAGCAAATGCCATGTGAGCAGCGATCCGGCGATGCCACCGCCGATAATCAGATATTCCGTCTGTTTCTTCACAGTTCCCCGCTTTTTATTCAACACATTAATATTTATATTTGCTGATACGTATCATTTTTAATCCTGGAATAGAAAATTAAACCCGGAGTGTTCAAGATGAAAATATTTACTCTGTTGTTACTCGCCACGGCTACCCTGTTGTGTGGCGCGGATAAAAAACCCTTTGATATCGAAGCGCTGTATAAAATGCGTTCCGTAAGCGATGTTCAGGTTTCCCCCGATGGCAAAAAAGTGGCTTTTGTAGTCACCCGATATGTTTTAAAAGAGGGTAAGGCCAACAGCGATATATGGTTGATGAACACCGACGGTACCGACCTGTTTCAACTCACCAATTCCGATGCCGCGGACTATAATCCGCGCTGGCATCAGGATGGCCGGCATTTACTCTTTATTTCCACCCGGGAAAACGGCCCGCAGGTCTGGATGATCCGCGCCACCGGCGGGGAAGCCGCGCAATTGACCGAATTTCCCACCGGCGCTTCCGCCGCGGCCTGGCAAAACGACGGTTACAAGGTCGTCTTTAAATCCTTCTTGTATCCGGAATGCGGCGCGGACGCCCACTGCAACGAAGCGCTTAAAAAAGATATGAATGAAGGCCCGCTGCAAGCCCATTATGCCCAATCGCTGTTTTACCGCCATTGGACGGTCTGGATGGACGGCCGCCGCAGCCACTTACTCAGCTACGATCCCGACACCGACAGCTATACCGATCTCACTCCCGACAACTATAATTACCCGGCGTTGTGGGGCGGATTCGACGTTTCACCGGACGGACGCTATGTGGCGGTAGAATCCAATCACGATACCAACAGTTGGGAAACCACCAACAAGGATGTGTTTGAAATCGATCTGAAAACCCTGAAAATGCGTAACCTGACGGCGGACAACAAAGGCTACGACGGTCATCCGCACTACAGTCCGGACGGCACGCAACTGGCCTTTTTACGCCAGGTAACCCCAACTTTCGAATCGGATTTGATGCGCCTGATGATTTTAAACCGAAAGACCGGGCGGGCGCGCGAAGTGGCCACGGACATCGCCAACAACATCAAAACGGCAGCCTGGATTCATGACGGCGGCAGGCTGATCGCCAAGGTGGAAGAAAAAGGCTACTATCCGCTCTATGTGGTCAACGTTGTTTCAGGTAAATCGCGCCTGTTATTGCGTCATGCCACGGTGGATAACTTCGCGTTAACACCGGATGACAGCCGCATTGTTTTTGCGTCGCGCGCCATCGACAACCCGCACGAAATTTACACCACGGCGCTAAACAATCTGAAAGCCGGCGCCATCAGGAAGCTAACCGGTTTCAATGACAGCCTGCGCCAGGCGTACGATATCCGCCCCTTTGAGGAAGTCTGGATACCCAGCCCCACCGGCCGTAAAATTCACACCTTTTTAATCAAACCGCATAATTTTAAATCCGGCAAAAAATACCCGGCCATCATCAATGTGCACGGCGGCCCGCAAGGACAATGGTCCAACTCTTTCCGCGGCGACTGGCAAATTTATCCCGGCGCGGGTTATGTGCTGGCCTTTCCCAATCCGCACGGTTCCACCGGATACGGTCAGCCCTTTACCGACGCCATCTCGCGTGATTGGGGCGGCAAGGTTTTTCAGGATGTCATGGCGGTTACCGATTATATTTCCAAATTACCGTATGTGGACGATGCGCGCATGGGCGCCATGGGCTGGAGTTACGGCGGCTATATGATGAACTGGCTGCAGGGACATACCAAACGCTTTAAGGCCATCGTTTCTATGATGGGCCTGTATAACCTGACCTCTTTTTACGGCGCCACGGAAGAACTGTGGTTCCCGCAGTGGGATTTGGGCGGCACACCCTGGGATTCCGAAGATTATCTAAAATGGTCACCGGATCAGTTTGTTAAAAATTTCAGTACCCCCACGTTGATTATCACCGGTGAAAAAGATTTTCGCGTGCCCTATACCCAAAGCCTGGAATATTTCACGGCACTGCAGAAACGGGGCATACCCTCGGAGCTTATCGTCTTTAAAAACGACGGCCATTGGCCCAGCCATATAAAATCGATGCCTTTTTATTATAACGCGCATCTTTATTGGTTCCATAAGTATCTCGGCGGCGATCCGGCGCCCTACGATATGAAAAAAATGTGGCAAAACAGGGCATTCTGATGGAGGAAAATTTTTATCATCACCTGTTCCGGTTTTACGCGCGCACGCTGATGTTCCCCTATGATGAGATGGGGCAGGAATTGCAATATCTCTTTCGGCAGATGGAAAAGCAGGCTATCGAACCCATTGAAGCGCAATTAAGCGGCCGCGCTCTTGAAGTGATCAATTTTTACCAGGGTGAGGAGATGAGCGCCCTGCAGGCGGAATACGGCCGGTTGTTTTCCATTAAGGAAAATGAAAGGCCTCTTGTGGATATCCATTTTTTACCATACACCACCCCCGCCCGCGGCGAAGCCTTTCTTGACCGCATTTATGAAAGCGATTTGCAGGTGGCCTTTGACGAAGCGCCGGAATCCATGCTCAATTTCATCGGCTTTTTTGCTTTCGACGCCGACAGCCTGACCGATCCCGAACAGCGTAAATTGTTTGTGGAAATCGTGAACGGCTTCAGCAGCGCGTTGTCCGACAAGACCATCCTTAATTTTTATAAAGAGATCAGTCGCGGGTTGAACGAACTGGCGGTGGTTCTCACCGACTGATTATGGCGGTACGCTGGGACGGGCGGGACATCTATCTCAATGTCCGCGATTTATTGCCTCCCGCGGATTACGAGCGGCTGGCGGCGAACATCCCTCTGCCGCAACGCGGTAAAATGGGCCGCGAGGCACAAAGCTATCTGCAAAACAATCGTCGCATACAAAAAAGCCTGTTCATCGCCGAATGCGTGGTGAACCACTCTTATCCCTACCGGGATGTGACATTCCATGTAAGCGGGCGCATCGACGGTGTGTATAAAATGCCCCAACGGCTGGAACTGGAAGAAATCAAAAGCGTGATGATGAATGCCGGCGCCTTCCGAACCGTCCGCCCCGAAGCCCTGCCCCATTTTACAACCCAGGCACTGATTTACGCCTATCTGTTGCAGGACAGCAACCAGGGCGTGGAAGTGATCCCGTATCTGCGGCTTTTTAACCTGATCAACGACAAGGAAAAACGCTTTCGCCTGAAATATAACCGGCAAACGGTGGAACGCATGATCATCGCTCGTTTTGAGTCTCTATATACCGCCGGTGAAAAAGAAGCGCGCCGCAACGTTGTGCGTCAATCGGCGCTACGCGATTTACATTTTGACTTGCCGGAACAACGGCCCGGTCAAAAGATGATGATGGACGCCGCCGCGCAAGCCCTGCTTCAAAAGGAACATCTGTTGGTCTCCGCGCCCACGGGCACGGGAAAAACCGCCGGCGCGCTGATTCCCTTTTTAAAACATGCCGCGACCCACGGCCTCAAAATCTTTTTTGCCACCTCACGCACCTCCCAACAGGAACAAGTGCTCAACACCCTGCGCCGCATCGATCCCCATGAGACGGTTTTCCGCTATTTCACCGTCGGGGCGGCGGGCCGCCTGTGTGCCAATCCGGTCTTCTTTTGTCACGAATCCTTTTGCCCTTATATCGATACATTCGCCCAACGGCTGGATCAAAGCCGTTTAACGGAACAATTGCTGGCGCGCAAAGGACTTACAAGGGATGATCTATACCAGGCGGCCGTGGAAAAGCGCCTGTGTCCGGTGGAAGTTCAAAACAAGCTGCTGCGCCATTACGATGTTCTGATCGGCGATATCAATTATGTGTTCGATCCGATGGCCTCACGTAAAAACCTGTTTGGTCGGGAAGGTTTCGATAAATGGTTGCTGATTGTGGATGAGGCTCACGGCCTGCCCGACCGCGGCCGGGACTATCTTTCCGTAACACTCAGCCGCCACACCCTTGAATCGCTTGGCTTTGAACTTGCCGCGGAAAAGAGTAAGGTGTATGATGGCCTGCGCGCCGCCCTGGACTTGTGGTACAAATGGTTTGATGCACGGGAAGAAGAAGGCCGTGTGCATTACACCGATCGCGAGGCCTACGCATTTGACCCGCCCGTGAAGGAATTAACGGAAATGGCACGCGTCTTCGAAGCGGCATACATCGCTTATTTGATGCACAAGGTTCGGCGTAATATCATCCGGCCGAACGATCCGGTGGAGGCCCTTTATTATCTTTTCAGACGCATCACCTTTAGTCTGCGTCAGGAGGAGGTGCCGCTCAAAGGCTTATTTTCCGCCCGCGACGGCGGCACTTTTCGGCTGGTGTGCCCGGACGCTTCCGGTTATTTACGCAACCGCCTGGAAAGATTTACCACCGTGCTGGCCATGTCCGCCACTTTGGACCCGCTCGATTACTATCAAAACATGCTGGGCTTCCCACCCGATAACACCCGACGCCTGTTTGTCCCCTCACCATTTCCGTCCGATCATAAAAAAGTGGTGATTGTCCCTCATATTTCCACACGGTACAAGGACCGCCACAAAACCTGGCCGTTGGTGGCGGAAGTGATACGCGAAACCATCGCCGTGAAACCGGGCAACTATCTGGTCTTTTTTCCGGGATTCGATTATCTTCAAAATGTCAGTCTGTTTCTCGGCAATTGCCCGGTGGAAATCATCCGTCAACGGCCCGAAATGCAGGAAGAGGAACGCCGGGAAATTCTTGCCATCATAAAAAAGAAAGAGACACCCGTTGCCCTGCTGGCGGTCCTGGGCGGTATCTTTGCCGAAGGCATCGACTTTAGCGGCGATATGGCCATTGGCGTGATTATCGTCGGGCCGGGCCTGCCGCCCCATACCCATGAACGGGAATTGATGCGCGCCCATTTCGAAAATGTCCATGGCGACGGCGACGCCTACGCCTATCGCTATCCGGCGGGACAAAAAATCATTCAGGCCGCGGGACGGCTGATCCGCACCCAGCAGGATACCGGCGTCATCGTGCTTATCGGTGAGCGCTTCGCCGAAGAAAAATATCAGGAATTGCTGCCCGATTACTGGCTGGAAAAACCGGGCGATGTGGAAATTACCGCCGATTATCGCGCCGCGCTGCTTGACTTTTGGCAGGGCCTGGAACGAAAAAACAGAAAGGGACATCCATCATCATGAAGAAAAACACCATGGGGAACGCGGTAGGAACACTGTTGGTCGCGGCCACGCTCAGCGGCCTGGGAATGATCATGCATTATGATGTTACCCATCCGGGTTTAAGCGTTTCGCGGATGGTTATCGAAGGCCGTTTGCCCTTGTGGCTGCGCAATATCCATTTTTGGAACGCGGTCGCCCTGATCGGCTTTGGAGGACTCTTTCTGCTTCGGCGCCGCCGGTTTTCTTCCGTTTTTTACGCGGGGATCGGGGTGTTTTTGCTTTACAGCGGTGGATGGTTGGCGGATGAGCCGCTTTTTGAATACCGGCTGATGGACGACACAGCCGCTCTCTATCTGCAGCATGCCGTTTGGGGCACCTTGCTGACGCTGATAACAATGTATCATTTCCGGGCTCGCATAAAGCGCCCCGGGCGGATGGCCCTTTTAACACTTTTCGGTCTTTTAATTGTCAGCGCCTGGCTAACGCCACAACCGACAACGGTTTTTGACACACAATCTTTAACGCGCCGCCTGACGGCAGGATGGGTTGGGACGGATACCCACGCCGATGGCGCTTCATGGCATGCCCTCCGCGGAAAATACGAAGCCTGCCTTAGCTGTCATGATGACATGCGCGGCCTGGCGCCGGTACACGATCCCTCGGCCCTGGGTTGTTACGCCTGCCACCGGGGCAATCCCTTTACACTGGATAGCACCCGCGCGCATGAGGGAATGGTGCGCATACCCGGCAATCTAAGCACGGCGGCCCTTTCCTGCGGCGCTTCAGGCTGTCATCCGGGCATGGCGGAACGGGTGGAAAAATCGATCATGAACCGCATGACCGGTCTCATCGCGGTGAACCGCTATGTTTTTGAAGAAGCCCCCACTCCCGATTCACCCGTTTCCGTTCACGATTTGGGCGACAGCCCCGCCGATACGCACTTGCGGCAACTCTGTGTGTCGTGCCATCTCGGAAAGGAAAAAAGAGAAAGCGGTCCGGTTACGGAACTGTCGCGAGGCGGCGGATGTAACGCCTGTCATCTTAACCACGGCGAATCTTCCGACTCTTTCATTCACCCGCAACTCAACCTTAAGGTGCGTGATGCGCATTGTTTTGGCTGCCACAGCCGCTCGGGACGGATATCCCTTAATTATGCCGGCTGGCATGAAGTTCTTGACGACAGCCTCGAATTACATCCCGCCGATCGTACCCGTTTATTGCAAGACGGTCGTCTGACACGTTTTATACAACCCGATGTGCACCATGAAAAAGGTATGGCGTGCATCGATTGTCATATTTCTTACGAACTGATGGGCGACGGAAACGCGCACGCGCACAAAGAACAGACCACGGCGGTGCGTTGCAGTGATTGCCATACACGCCAACCGCGCACAAAATCTTATGCACGGATGGATGAAGAAGAACGCCGTATATTTAACAGCAGGGGATTTGCCGTACACGGACTGACCGTTTTATCCACGAAAAAGGATAACCGCGCCCTGTTAAATACCTTTGCCAAAGATTCCGTTATGTTTTTGGTCGGTAAACACGACGGTCAAAAACACCCGCTACAAGCGCCCTCGGAATGGTGTGAACCGGGCACGGCGCATCAAACGGTAAGCTGCGTCGCCTGTCATTCCGCCTGGGTACCGCAGTGTATCGGCTGTCATACCGCCTACAAACCCGGGGAAACCGGTCGTGATCATCTGACCGGCCAGGCGATGGCGGGTCATTGGGTGGAATACACCGGCACGGCCCTGGCCGAAGCACCCGTGCTCGGAGTGCGTGTTGAGGAAAACGCCGCCCATGTTATCCCTGTTACACCGGGTATGATTCTGACCATCGATAAAGCCGACGGTAGCGCGCCGATTTACAAACGTCTGTTCGCTCCGGCGGAACCCCATACCATTGCCCCCCGGGGCCGCCCCTGCATTTCCTGCCACTGGGACGCCAACAGCCTCGGTTACGGCCGGGGCACCCTGAAAACCGATAAGGCCGGTTTTGTGCATTTTAACCCGGCATACGCCGAAAGAAAGGAAGACGGCCTGCCCGAAGACGCCTGGATCGCTTTCATGGAGAACATCGGCTTTGCCCGCGCCACCCGCACAAACCTGCGCCCATTTACCCGCGCGGAGCAACAACGCATTTTACGGGTAGGCGTCTGCCTCACCTGCCACGAGGGGGATACGTCCTTTGAAAAAAGGTTGCTGCGGGATTTTCCGGGGATGCTGGCCGGGCGCACCGAACGTTGTCGCGTTATCCACTTTAAGGACGTAAAGTGAGCCCCGGTTGTGATGCATATTACGTAACCGTTGTCATCATGCCGGCATGAAAGAATTACGCGTATCATCTAAAAACCGGAAATCTTTTATAATACGCCATACGTGCCTATATTAAAACCATTCCAACCAACCATGCATGACGAGGCTTTATGACCGAAAAAGGGGTTCTGATAAAAATGTCCGTCCGGGCGGAAACGCCGGTCCAATACACGCTCAACCTGAATGATCACCCCGTTTTAATGAACAACTTAATCGGTCAGACCATTCAGATCCGTTTCAGCGGCTACCAATGCCTCTCCTGCGGTGCCACGAGAAAAATATTTCGTCAGGGATATTGCTACGACTGCTTTTACAAACAACCCGATGTGGGCGAGTGGGTGATACGACCGGAACTGTCCAAAGCCCATCTCGGCCTGGAAGACCGCGACCTTGCTTATGAAAAAGAAGCACAACTGCAACCCCATGTGGTCTATCTAGCGGAATCCGGCGGGGCAAAAGTGGGGGTTACCCGTAAGAGTCAGATACCCACTCGCTGGATTGATCAGGGCGCTTCCCGGGCCGTGGCCATTGTAGAAACGCCCAACCGTTATCTGGCGGGTATCACGGAGGTGGCCTTAAAAAAACACATATCGGACAAAACCAATTGGCGACGGATGCTTAAAAATGAACAGAGCGGCATGGATTTAATGGAAATCCGAAAACGCTTGTTGGATTTTGTTCCGGAGGAAGCGCGGCCCTACATCTTAAGCGATACTCTACGGGAAACCCATATAGACTATCCCGTTACCACCTGGCCGTCCAGGGTAGTCAGCCTGAATCTTTCCAAAACTCCTGAGTACAGCGGCACTTTAAGCGGCATCCGCGGTCAATATCTTATGTTTACCGATCACACAGTCTTTAATATTCGTTCAAACGAAGGCACCGTTATTGAGTTAACGTGGCCCGGATAATCATCCTTTTAAAACCACAAGCACTGGAGCATATCATGCGACAGCTTAATGTCCTCATCATCGTTTCTTTATTGGTTCTTTTTTCTTGTTCGGAAAACCGCTCATCCATAACGGACGAGCTGCGCCCGGTTTATCTTACCCGGGGCCAAACAGATACGTTGCTTATTTCCGACCTGTTTTACGCCTCTTCCTACGGAATCAACATAAAGCAAAGCCCGCATATCGAGGTTCAGTATCTGCCGCAACAAAATCTTGTCATTTTGAACCCCCAAAAAACCTTCACCGGTGTAACCTATTTTCGCTTTGAACATGAAGGACGGGACTATTACATCCCTGTGGAAGTACGCACCAGGCAACAGCATCGGTTTACCCTGGCTTCCCCCCATTCGGACGATCAGGTGCGGGTGATCGGTTCCTTTAACGACTGGAATCGTTCCGACGCCTTACTTGTTTACAATTCCGATAAAAAGCGATTCGAGGGAACGCGCTCGCTCGAACCCGGCCGTTATGAATACCGTTTTCAGGTCAACGGCACGGAAATCATCGATCCGGCCAACAAACATAAAATCCGCAATCCCTTTGGTGAATATAATTCCGTCCTGACCGTTGAAGCGCCGCATATCAAATATGGATTGTATTATCATGATTATGCCATCAAACGAGACACCGCTTTTGTGCGTTTTCGCATAACTCAGCCGGTAAACGTGCCACGCACGCCACGCGCCGTGTATGCTGTATATAACAACACTCTGCTCGAGGATAAAAATATTGACATCCGGGACAATATCCTTACCGTCCGGTTGGATAAAAAAGCCTTTCCCAAGCGCTCCGCGTTGTGGGCCGCCGTGCAATTTGTGGATGGCGGGACCGGATATAAAAAGGTAACCTTTCAGGGTGCCCGGCTGGCCGGTCATACCAAAAATCGCTTTAACTGGCACGATGCCATCGTTTATTCCTTGTTTGTGGATCGCTTTGCCGATGGTAACCCGGCCAACAACAGCAAGGTGAAACAACCGGGTGTTTCCGACAAGGTGAACTTTATGGGCGGCGACCTGAGCGGATTGCTGCAAAAGATCAACGAAGGATATTTTGATGAGCTGGGCGTGAATGTGTTGTGGCTTTCTCCTGTGATTCAAAATCCGAAAGAGGCGTGGAAGGAATACCGGCCGCCGCAACGACTGGTAACCGGCTATCACGGATATTGGCCCGTTTTACCCCGTAAGGTGGACGATCGGTTCGGCACCATGGACGACCTCAAAGCGGTAACCGAAGCGGCGCATCAGCACGGTATGCGCGTGATTCTCGATTTTGTTTCCAACCATGTGCATAAAAACCACCCCTATTTCATCGAGCATCCCGATTGGTTCGGATCGCTTAAACTGCCCGACGGAAGTCTGAATTTGCGGCAATGGGACAGCCACCGCCTGACCACCTGGTTTGAACCCTTTTTACCCTCTTTTGATTATTCCAACAACGAAGCTCTGGAAAAAGTTACCGATGACGCCCTCTGGTGGCTGGAAACCTCCGGCGCGGACGGCTTTCGTCAGGATGCCGTTAAACATGTGCCCAATGCCTTTTGGCGGCGTCTTACCCAAAAAATCAAACACCGGGTCAACCCGCAAAGAGATGTTCCCGTTTTTCAGATTGGCGAAACGTTTGGTTCATATAGTTTGATAAATTCTTATGTGAGCAACGGCCAACTGAACGCGCAATTCAACTTCCCGCTTTACGATACGGCTTTACCTGTGTTTACCCGTCCGGAAGGCGATTTCAATGACCTGAACCGGGAAATCCTGAAAGGGGTGCGTTATTTCGGCATGGATCATTTGATGGGCAATCTGATGGACAGCCATGACAAAGCGCGTTTCATGGCCTGGGCCGACGGCGATATTCCCGATGGCGCCGATGTGGAAGCCCTGGGCTGGAGTAAACCGCCCCGGGTGGATAAGCCCGAAAGTTATTCAATAGCGCGGCTCTATATGCTCTATATGCTCACGGTGCCCGGTATTCCGGTTATTTATTACGGAGATGAAATCGGCATGACCGGCGCCGGTGATCCGGACAATCGACGCATGATGCGATTCGGCAACCGGTTATCACGGGAAGAGGCCGAGCATAAAAAGGAAATCGGAAAACTTATCCGCCTACGACGCACGTACCCCACTTTGCGTTACGGGGACTATCGTCCCGTTTATGTGGACAAGGATGTGCTGGCTTACATACGAAGTGATTTAAAAGAGCAGCTGCTTGTAGTGCTTAACAAAAGCAAACGCGCCGTAAACCTGGATATATCTTTTCCGGAGGATGTGGTGATTAACAGTGTGGTACCGTTGCACAATGCCCGGCAATACGCACTGGTGCCGCCGGTTTTAAAAATTGCCTTGCCGGCACGGCAGGGACAGGTTTTTTTGTTAAAATAAAAAAGGGCGCCGTCACGGACGCGCCCTTTCAAGCCATCTATTTAAAGCGTTCGGGTTTAAAATCGAGCTTGTCGATGAAACGCTTTTCCCTGTTGGGATAGCCCAGTTGCGCCACGCGATCAAAGCCGGGGTCTTCCCTGGAGACATAAAATTTAACATCTTCATTGGAGCAGGCACCGCAGGTGGCATCGTCATGGCCATGTTCCTTAAGATGGACACCCGAGGAACACGAGCTGCCCAGTTCACGGCCGCCAAGTAACTTCCCCAGGCCCAGCAGGGTGACCGCCGCGCCGAAGAACAAAGGGACAAGTAAAAATTCCATATTTCAACCTTTCCGTTCTTTTTTGTAATTTGCCAGAAAGTTATTTCGACATGATCCGGAAAAAATCAAATATTGGTCACCGGATGGCATGTTGCGTTAATTTACAATCTTTTTACACGGTTCACCAAATTTATGCGCCGGGTCTCCGTTATTAAATCATTGTACATTTGGATGATCGCCGTACCCGTCGGGTTACTGGGATTGACGCTGATAGGCAGTCAACCGCTTTCTCTGTCGCGCATTTGGCATGTAACGAACAGCCTGGACCGCCTGATTTGGCTGGATATCCGGCTGCCGCGGGTACTGTTCGCCTGGGCGGTGGGCGGTGGGCTGGCCCTGGCCGGAGCGGTCTATCAGGTTGTTTTGCGTAACGATCTGGCTTCCCCTTATACGCTGGGCATTGCCTCGGGCGGCGCGTTGGGCGCGGTTATTGCCATAAAAAGCGGACTGGTGCTGAACGTTGTTTTTTTTTCCACAACGGCCCTGTTCTCCATTGCCGGCAGCCTGACAGCCATCGGTTTGATCATGTTTATTGCCCGCTACTGGCAGCAGGCCCCGGTTTACAGCATGATTTTACTTGGCGTGGCTCTGAGTTTTTTCTTTTCCGCCGTCAATATGTTGCTGCATTATCTGGCCGATTTTACGGAAACCTTTAAAATGATGCGCTGGGTGATGGGCGCCCTGGATGTGGCGGGATGGTCTTACCCCCTCACGGCCACGGCGCTGACCCTGACAGGGGCACTCTTTTTTCTCCGTCGTTACCGTCATTTTAACGTGTTGGTTACGGGTGAGGAACTGGCTAAAAGCAAAGGGGTGGATGTAACCCGTCTGCAAAAACAAGCCCTGACGGTGGGGGCGGTTATGACCGGTTTTTTTGTGGCCATGGCCGGGCCGGTGGGGTTTGTGGGCTTGCTGACGCCGCATATCATACGCATGATCTTTGGCGGCAATCATCGCTATGTTTTTGGAGGATCGGTGCTGTTTGGCGGTTTGTTTCTGGCTGTTTGTGACACCCTGGCGCGCACAATCATCGCACCGGCGGAATTGCCGGTGGGCGTGGTGACGGCCTTCATCGGCGGGCCGTTTTTTGTTTACCTGCTTATCCGTCGTTCCCGTCCGCGCTGACATCGAAGGTGATCACCGTATAATGTACGGTGAAGGCCGGCGTGTTGCCCGGATGGCTATATTCCGCGCGATCGGTCTCCCTCCAGTGGGCGGTGTCCTTAAATCCCTTTACCAGACTCATGACCACCTCATCCCACGGCACGGGCCGGGTGATTTCTTTTTCGCGCATGGTGGCGTGGCGTAAAAAAACCGCCACCGTTTTCAATGTTTGACGACCCGCTTTTTCCAGCAATTGACGCATATAGCGTACCAGCGTATAATAGCGCCAAATGTCCTCCTGGCGTCCCAACAATTCCAGGCGTGTAAACAAATCGCGCATGGCGCGCGGTAAAAAAGGCATCATGCCTTCATTGGAAGCCACCTCTTCCCTGACACCCACTTTTTGTTCATCGTTAAGACGCGTGTAGTCCCATCCCGATTCCTGCCAGGCGGCGGGTTGATTGAGGATATCGGAAATAAATCTTTCTTCCCTGGAAAGCTGCATTTCCCGGGGATAAACAGGCATATAAATCGTAGTGATGTCACTGGACGCTTCTTCTTTCCATTGCCGTTCGGTATGTATCACGCCGTATGTGGAAGGCATCCAGCCGTCCATGCGTGATAGCAGGTAGCGTTTCTGATAAAAAGAGCGCAAGTATTCCGTCATGGTTTGCAAAAAGGAGGGGGGCTCTTTCTTTTTCAGCGCGGTATGCAGGGTCAGTATAAACGCCGTCCGCACCAGATCGTTGAGGTCCGGATCGGCGCTCAGGGCCTGGGTTTCGATTAAAAAACGAATACAGGCGCTGTATTTTAAAAAGGGTTCGGGCAGGGGGATATCCAGCGTGCGCAGGCGCCGTTTTTCATCATTCCAAAAAGCGATGAAGCGGCCTTCGGCGCTGTACATAAAAAGATCGGCCTGGGCCACGCCGGTGGAACTCATCAGCAGATTGGTTTTGGATTGCAATTCGTTGATGATGCGGTTGATTTCTTCCGGAGGAGTATGCAACAGAGCGGCGCGGGCGCGGTTCAGAGCGCCGCGTAAAGGCCGGGGTTCGTACAACCGGACATTTAAACCGCGAAACAGGGCGGCCGTCACCGCGCTTTCCGGGCCGTCCAACACCTGTAAAACCGTTGCTTCCCGTTCCGGCTTAAGATGGTTAAACCAGGCCTGCAGCCGGCGTTGCGATTCATGGGCATTGTTCACCTTGCGTAATTCCGGGAAAAACACACCGCCCCGGCCCGGTCGGGCATAACGCAGCATTTCCGTGGGATTCAGATTGTCTTCTTCACCCGGTGAAAGCAGCAGTTCCCCTTTCAGCGCTTTCAGGTGGGTATCCAGTTCGTTTTCGTTGCGACTGATCTGACCGATATACAGCATGCGGTCCCACAAAAAAGATTTGCTGACAATCCGATAAACACGCCATAAATAGACGCTGTATTCGCGGTACGGCAGGGCATTCAGATAATCCTTCAGCCATTCCGGATCGGGCTCCAGCGCTTGTTGAAAACAAAAAATTTCCTTCACGTAAACCAGATGCCGCAATAAAAGGCGCACGTCGGGCCAGGCTTGCCCCATCCACAAATAACCGTGTCGCCCGCGTTGGGGCAGGGCGTCGGTCAGCGCGTTTTGCAAAGACACATCTTTTTCTATAATCCGTTTGATCTCGGGCTGCTGTGACAACTGAAAGATGTTGTCCACGGGTGTAACGCCCGGTAAAAGTCCGTGCATATCGTATTCCGAAAATCGACGGATATCTTCCACCGGATTGGGCAGATCAAACAGTTTAAAATAGATATACTTGTTACGCATGGATCAGATTATGGTATTATCCGGAATAATGGTTCCCTTGGGAATAATGATGATGCCGTCCTTTATGCTGAAAAAATCGCCCTCGGCTTCACGCTGATGATCCCGGTTGATGATTTGTACATTGTTACCTATCCGGCAATCCATGTCAATAATAGCGTTTCGGATAATGCAGTTTTTCCCGATACCCAGATTGGGTCGGTGTTTTTCATTGTTTTTCTGGCGTTGGGCAATATGTTCATAACGCGCGTTGCCCATGATGATGGAACGTTGCACAAACGTCCCTTCATCAATGTAGGAACGGATACCCACCACCGCCTGCTCGATGATGGAGCCCAGCAGGATACTCCCTTCCGAAATAACGGAATGGTTGATCTGACACTGATTGATTTTGGAAGCCGGCAGATAGCGGGGTCTTGTATAAAAGGGATATTTTTCATCATAAAAGTTAAATTTGGGCACGGGGGTGGTAAAATCCATGTGCGCGTCGAAAAAGGCCTGTATGGTACCGATGTCTTCCCAATAGCCATCGAAGAAATAGGCAAACACTTTTTGAGTACTCAGGCTGTCGGGGATGATTTCCTTGCCGAAGTCCTCTTTCTTATTATCCTTTAAAAGTTCAAACAGCACATCTTTTTTAAAGATATAAATCCCCATCGAAGCCACATGCCGCCGATCCCCGGGGTCGATGTTAAAACGGGAAAACAGACTGCGATCCACTTTCAGTTCATTAAGCAATTTCGGGTCGTCGGGTTTTTCGTAAAAGCGGTTAATCCGGCCGAGATTATCGGTTTTCAGAATGCCAAATTGTGTGGCATCCTGTTCATACACCGGTTTGACGGCAATGGAAATATCGGCATCGGTATCAATATGGTATTGCAGGAAAGCCTGATAATCCATGCGATAAAGGTGGTCACCGGACAGTATGATGATATGTTCATGACTGCTTTTGAGAAAATTGATGTTTTTACGTACGGCGTCGGCGGTTCCCTGATACCAGTCGTTGTTATCCGCCGTTTGCTGGGCGGCCAGGATGCGAATGGAACCGCGTGTAAAATTATCAAAACGATATGAATCGTAAATGTGTCGGTGCAAGGACTCGGTATTGAACTGAGTGAGGATAAAAATATCCCGCACGCCGGCATGCAGGCAATTGCTCATCGGGATATCAATAAGCCGGAATTTACCGCCGATGGGTACCGCCGGCTTGGAACGTATGCGTGTTAACGGATCCAGTCTTGTGCCCCGGCCGCCTCCCAGGATAACGGCTGTCATATTATTCATATTTCCCCCGGATTATCGGTTTTGTAAAAAATGCGACAGGGCCTCTTCATCATAGCCCACATGATAGCGGTTATCATACTCCAGCAAGGGACGTCTGATCATGGCTTGCTCCCGATGTAACAACCGCAACAGCTCTGTCTCATTCGGATTACGTTCTTTTATTTTGAGTTTTCTGTAGGTTTGGCCGCGCCGGTTCACCAACACATCCAAACCGACCTGGGCACTGATGCGGGTCAATTTTTCCAGACTTAAGGGTGTTTTACGAACATCAATAAATTGATAAGGTATGGCGCGGTCATCCAGAAATCGTCGTGTTTTCCGGATGGTATCGCAATTGGAAATGCCGTAAAGAGTTAGCATGAGTACTCCCTGATAAAGCCCAAATATAGCCTTAAACGGCATAAAAATCTATCATTTAGGGCTCCCGAAAGATAATTTTTTAATTAGGGAAGAGTGGCGGCCACGGCATTGGCCACCTGCCCGCGTAAAGCCACTACGCTGCCTTTATCATCGGGATGCACCCGGTTGGTCAACAGAATAACCGCCAGCTCCTGTTCCGGATCGATTACCAGGGACGTGCCTGTATAACCGGTATGGCCAAAGGCGCGCGGGCTAAGCAAATCGCCGATATTGGAAGCGTAGGGGGAATGCACATCCCATGTCAGCGCGCGACCGATGGCATCCATGCCGCGCGGGACGGATGTAAACGCGCGCACGGCGGCCGGGCTTAGGATGCGCCGCCCCTGTCCGGTGCCCCGGTTTAACAACATGGCGGCATAAACAGCCAGGTCTTCCGCCGTGCTGAACAAGCCCGCATTGGATGAGGCGCCCTTCATCACCACCCGCGCCATGGGATCATGCACCACACCGCGCAACAAGGTACCGTCTGGCAATAGTTCGGTGGGCGCGCACTCTTTTTTCTGCTCCGGTGAGGGAAAAAAGGTGCTGTTACGCATCCCGAGAGGGCGGAAAATTTCCTCTTCCGCTATTCGATAAAGCGGTCGGCCGGTTATTTTTTCCATGATGCGCTGCAAGGTGATCATATTCAGGCCGCTGTATGTAAAGGCGCTGCCCGGCGCATAAAGCCGTTTGACCATATCGATATGTTTTTCCAAAGTGGCCCGATCGGTCCGGCCGTATTTTTTCATTAACATATCCGGGTGGGCGTAGGGCGGCAGGCCGCTGCTATGGGTCAGTAGATGCACCAGTCGGATATATTCCTTATGTCCGGTGCTATCCCGCCAGTTTTTAAAATCGGGTAAATAGTCGCTTACTTTGTCTTTTAGCCGTAGATAGCCGCGTTCCATCAATATCATGAAAACGGTGCCGGTCACAACGGGTTTGGTAACCGAAGCCATATCAAACAGGGTTCCCGTGGTCATGGCTTCGCTGTGTGGCACCTGTTGGCGTTTGCCGTAGGCTTTCAGCCACACCAGTTGATTTTTATAAACCACCGCCAGGACCGCGCCGGGTATGGTTCCCGCTTCCATGGCCCGTTCGATGGCCGCTCCGGCATTTTCAAATCCTTCTGGATTGAGTCCGGCGGACTGCGGCGTAACCCGCGGTAACCCGGATGAAAAAACAAGGCCGATCAGCGATAAAACAAGAATCATCAAACGCATAAAACCTCCCGTGCGATTTGGACGTGGTTGCCTGATAGAATACATAACCGTAAATTTACGGTTTTTTAGCCAACAATCATAACGGGTAAAAGGACCAAACGCCATGAATCATATTGCCATCCGCAAGGAAAACATCGAATTGACCGAAAAACGCTCACCCATGGCGCCGGAACAGGCGGCGGAATTAATCCGGCAGGGATTGAAGGTAACCGTGGAACCGTGGGCCAACCGTTTTTTTGACGACGCATCCTGGCGGACGGCGGGCGCCGAACTTTCAGAGGATATTTCCCGCGCTGATATCATTTTCGGTGTCAAGGAAGTGCCTATCGACGACTTAATTCCCGGCAAACCCCATGTCTTTTTCTCGCACACCATCAAGGGGCAAAGTTACAACATGCCCCTGTTACAGGCGATACTCGACAAGGAGGTTACATTAATGGACTATGAAAAAGTGACGGACGAAAAGGGCCGCCGTTTAATCTTTTTTGGCCCGTACGCCGGGCTGGCCGGGGCTATCAACGGTTTATGGCTGCTGGGTCGTCAGATGAAGAAAGAAGGCTACAACACGCCATTGTCCGAAATCCGACAGGCCAACACCTATAAAGACCTGGAAGACGCCAAAGCCGCCCTGACCGCCGTGGGGCAAAAGCTGAAAGAAACCGGCATGCCGGTCAGCTCGCATCCCTGGTCGGTGGTGATTACCGGCGGCGGCACCGTATCACGTGGGGCACAGGAAATCATCGATCTGATGCCCGTAACGGAAGTAACTCCCGTGGAATTTACGGACCTGGCCAACCGCAACGCCTTCGATGCCCATGTTTTGTACAAGGTTGTGATTGATTGCGATCATTTTGTAAAACCCAAAGCGCCGGGCGCCCGCTTTGACTGGCAGGATTATTTTGAGCATCCGGAAAATTACGAAGCCGATTTTGAAAAATACCTGCCCTATATTTCACTGATGATAAACGGTATCTACTGGGAAAAACGCTATCCGAAACTGATAACCCGCGAACAGTTGCGCGCCTTGTATGCGGAACGCCGTCCCAACTTGCGTGTTGTCGCCGATATCACCTGCGATCCGCGCGGATCGGTAGAATGCACGGTGCATTGCACCGCATCCGATAAACCGGCCTATGTTTACGATCCGCTAAGCGACGAGGCCGATGAAAGCATGCAGGCCCACGGTCCGGTGGTATTGGCCGTAGATAAACTGCCCAGCGAGCTGCCCGCTTCCGCCACGCGCTTTTTCGGCGACATGCTGTTGCCATTTGTGCCCGCGCTGGCCCGGGCGGATTTTTCCGTTCCTTTTGAAAAACTGGACATTCCGGCCCCGTTTAAACGCGCGGTGATCGCCCATCAGGGGCGGTTGACACCCGATTTTGAATATCTGTACGATTTTTTAAAATAACCGGCCACGGAATGAATGATGCTCCGGATTCGTTATGAAAGGCGTGGGAACTCCGTGCCCGGTTAAGCGGTTCCAAACGACGCGGACAACCTCCCGCGAAAGCGGGTTCCGGACAAAGACCGGTTTTGGAACGATGGACAGTAATTATAGTTGAAAATATGCCGATTTTTATTGACATTGTCGTATCGATGAACAAAGGATGGCATCTTGGCAGAGCAATCAAAAAAAACGTACATGACCGCGCAGGAATTTGTGGATAGCTGGGAAAAGGAAATCTACGAGCTGACCCATCTCGATTACTTCACCTATCTGCTTATCAATGAACTGAGCTCTTCACTGGAAAACGATTATTTTAAAAAATTACCTGATGACAGCGCGATGCTGCTGCATACCCATGAAATCACCGCCTTATCCTTCAGCATTGCGGACAACCTGCAATCCTTTCTGGAAAAAAATTGTTTTGGCGGTTGTTCCCTGGGCTGCCCCAACAAGCTTTCCAAACCTTTTACCGAAGAAGAAAATAAAAAACGCGTTGAATTCATCAACATGGAATTTGACGGCAAGGCCGCCGATTGCAATTCGCGCGAAGAGTGCCTCTATTACGATATCATGACCTACGTGGCCACCGACACACTGCTCGATTTTTATAATTTTGAAATCGGCCTGCATCTCGGGGAAGACGACCCGCCCCTGAAATCCATCAGCTCGTTTGTGGCAAAAACGATCATCCGTTTTATTTATAAACAGGGACGCGAATGGCTTACCTCACCCAATGAGCTTGCTTTTGAATTGTTTCAGGATATCCTGGAACGCGAACCGGGCGGCTGGGAAGAGACCCTGCTCGATATGCCCGACGAGGAAGATGAAACGGAAGCCTGGAAATATCAATACCGGCGCGTGGATTACATATTCGAATCGTTTTTGCGGGAAAATCCCGAATATATGGTTCGCGACGGCTACCGTAAAATCATCACTTTTTTTGAGAATTATCTGAAAGATTATCTCGGTTTGCAACGCATGGACCTGTTTGACATGGATGATTTTGACGAGTTCCTCTCTTTGATTTTACCACAGCAACTGCTTACCGAGGAAGAAATCACCGTGCGGGAAACCCACACCCTGTTTTATCATCTGTTTAAATTCGCCGATCAGAGTCTCGGCGGCCAACTTCTTTCGGAATTCAGCCGTTTCATCGACGATAAATTTTCCGAGATGGATCGCACCCTGGATATTGTACGCCGCTATCAGCAACAAAACCCGTTAATCGACTTTCTGCTGTCCGATCAGGCGGGCGATCCCGATGTGCACGAAGGCTATTTTGAAATTACCCAATGGGACGCAACCGGAATCACCTTGTTCGATATCCACATGAAAAACTACTACCATTCTGTTCAAATGCCCGTTTTAAGCGCTCTGCCCATAACCCGGGGCGATATTCTTCAGGCGCAAATTCTGGTTAAAGACGATTATGTGCGTCTGTTGTTCGTGGATATGGTTTATCCGGCCAACAGCCGTTATTATCTGTTTTAAGATCCGGCGTTTTACGGTGTCATTTTTGGCCTTACATTATCCCCGTTTTAATTGTTATATTTCCGCATCACATATCATACGGGAAAAATCATGCGTTTAAGAATTTTGCTATTGCCCCTTTTTTTGTTATTCGGCCAACACCCGGACTGGCGCGCCGTAACCAACATGAACGGCATTACCGATCTGGTCAGCGATAACGAGCAGGTGTGGGCCGCAACGGAAGGCGGTGTTTATCGTTATGAAATAACAAACGGGGTTACCACGCCGTTTACAACGGTGGACGGTCTGCGCGGCGTGAACATCACCGCCCTGACCCAGGCGCCCGATGGCGGCGTGCTGACGGGAAGCGGGGCCGGTGTTATACAACAAATTACATCCAACGGAATTATATCCGACGTTTATCAATTTGACGATATTCCCATTGACCGGCTGTTCAGAAACGGCGATGATATCTGGGTGGCCGCCGGCAACGGGCTGGCTGTTTTCCGCTATCAAAATAACCGCTATCTCTTTTTCGACTATTATCAGAATTTTCCCGTTACGATAGATGAAATCCGGGATATCGCCTTATTTGCCGGAAAGGTATATCTGGCAACCGACAACGGTCTGTTGAGCGCCCCGGCCGATTATGGCAGTCACACCCTTAACGACCCGGCGCAATGGTCGCATAAGGGTACAAGCGACGGCCTGCCTTCATCACGCTTAACGAGGCTGAGCGTATTTAACAACCGGTTGTGGATCGGCACGGAAGACGGCATAGCCACCCTGAGCACTTCCGCCGCCATCACACCCGTATCCGAATATGCTCAACACACCATCAACGCCCTGACGACCCGGGACGACACCCTGTACATCGCCTCGGGCAGCGTATTATACCACTCCGTGGCCGACAATCCCCGATTGGCCTCCGCCAATCACGGCCATACGATTCAGTCTTTATCGCATAACGGCAACCGCCTGTGGATAGGTTTTCAGTCTTTTGGCTTGCAAAGCCGGGACGGCTCGGTAAAGGTGGTTCTGGACGGTATTTATCACAACCCCATGCGCGTCATCGTGCGGGATCACAATCAAAATACCTGGGCACTGGCCCAAAAATATAAGTTCCACCGTCCCAACAGCGGCTTATATACTAATAAAGACGGCGCATGGCGTTATTATACGTTTACCGGCGAGAAGCAGCAAAGTATTTGGAAACGGTTAAATAGCCTTGTCAGCGCGTATGTGGATCGTTTTAACAATGTGTGGCTCGGTAGCTGGGGCGGCGGCCTGATGGTGTACCACAACAACGCTTTCGAATATTTTCATGATTACGAGGACAACGGTACGCTTTATGAACGCACGGTAACAACTACCGAAACACAACCGCTCCAATCGCCGCCGGAAGACCATCGCGGGTATTTCAGCGGCGCCAATAACTCCGTTGAGGACTACGAGGTGATCACGGCGTTCACGGAAGACGCTTATGGCCGTCTTTGGATAGCCAATGCGTACGCGCAAAACGGTAACTACCTTGCCGTGGCGCCTTATGACGATAACACCGGATTTATTGTAACGGATAAATCCAGCTGGCATTATTTCGGGCGTCAGGACGGCATCTCCCTGGCGGATGACAAGGGCATCCCGGCCCTGGCCGCCGATGACTTCGGCCGCATCTGGATCGCGACACATGATCAGGGATTGTATATTTTCGATTACAACAATACTCTTGATGACCGTTCCGATGATGTCTATTTTAAAAGAAGTATCGATGACAATATTGCCGGAACGGAAGTCCGCAGCCTCGCCGTGGATAAAGACGGTGTGGTATGGATCGGAACCACCGCCGGACTCAGTTCCTTTGACGGGCTTAATTTCTATCGCCATCCCGGTGACGGCATCAACGGCACAGAAGGACCCGTCGGCAACGAAATTTCGCAAATAGTCGTGGACAACTATAACAATAAATGGGTTTGCACTTCGGAAGGATTGAGCGTGTTACGTGGTGAACGCAGCGTGTTTGAACCCAACGCCTGGGTCAGTTTTACCACCGCCAACAGCGGCCTGCTCGATAACAACGTGCATGGCGTGGCGGTGGACGCCCAAAGCGGTGAAGCCTGGATCGCGACCGAATCGGGGATTTCCGTTTACAGCGGCGCCTTTGCCGAGGCCCGGCCCGATTATAACTCGGTGAGCGCCGGCCCGAACCCTTTTATTGTGGACGGCACCACACGTCATTTTATCCTCCGGCGACTGAAAAACAATTCTACCGTAAAAATTTTAACCATAAACGGCAAACTGGTACGTGAGCTTCAATCCGGATCCGTGGACATTGACGGCGGACGCGCGCAATGGGACGGCCGGGACAGCCGTGGTCAGGTGGTACGCAGCGGCGTTTATCTTTACCATGCCTACACGATTGACGGCAGCGCCACAACCGGTAAAATTGCCGTGATACATCCGTAACCATGCTGGAATCGATCTATTTAAAAAACTACATTTTAATTCCGGAAGCCGAGATTCCCTTCCGGAACGGTCTGAACATCGTTACCGGTGAAAGCGGCGCGGGTAAATCCATCCTGGTGGGGGCACTGGCCCAATTGGCCGGAGCGCGCAGCAGCACCGACTCCGTACGCCGGGGCGCCCGTAAAGCCATTATTGAAGGCCGCTTTAATCTTAACGGACGCGTTGATCTTTCCGCGCTTTTTAATCAGCTCGATCTGGATTATAATCGGGGCGAACTCATTATTCGAAAAGAAATCACCTCCGGCGGCAGCTCGCGTATTTTCGTCAATGACACACCGGTCACCCTGAATGTGCTCAACAAAATCAGCCGCCGGCTGCTGGACCTGCACGGGCAACATGAGCATCAAAACCTGTTACATCCGGAAAACCATTTAAGCTACCTGGACCTGTTCGCGGATAACGCGACCCTAAAGGACAGGTTTGCCCGACTCCTGGAACGGTATCAGGCGCTGCGTAAAAAACACCAGACACTGCTTTCCGAAAAAGAAACCGCGCGACAAACCGAGGAGCTTTACCGCTTTCAGCAAAACGAGCTGGAGCGTCACCAGTTGGATGAGGCGGATTTGGAAGAGCTGCGGGATGAATTACGGCGTTTATCCAATTTTGAAAAAATTCATCAGGCCGCGCAAACCGTTTTGGCCATCCTTACGGAAAATGAACCTTCTCTAAGTTCTTTATTAAGCGAGGTCGAAGAACAATTGCGTTTCCTGGGTTCCCTCGATGCGGAATTTGCCCCCTACCGGGAAGCGCTGGAACAAAGCCGGGCCATGATTGATGAAACCGGTCAGTTCACGGAACGCTATCTTAACACACAGGAATTTGATCCGCAACGCGCCGAATATGTGCGCCAGCGTCTGTCCGATTTGGAATTTTTGCTTAAAAAATACCGCTGCACCGACATGCCCGCGCTGATCGCTTACCGGGACAGTCTTACGGAAAAATTAGAGACCATCGCTCATGTGGATCATTTTATAGAAGAAGTGGAAAAAGAGCTGCAGGAAACCGTGGCCGGGCTGCAAACTCTTGGCGAAAAAATACATGACAGCCGACGGGCGGCCGCCCGCGTGTTACGGGAAGCCATGACCATCCAACTTCGGGAAATGGCCATGCAAAACGGCACCTTTTTTTGTGACCTGACGCCGCAACCCGCCCCGAACAGTCCCTTTACCCTCAACGGGATGTCCGTGGAAATTTTTGAAAACGGATTCGATACCGCCCGGTTCATGTTCAACGCCAATCCAGGCGAAGCCCCGCGTCCCCTGCATAAAATCGCTTCGGGCGGTGAACTGTCACGCATCATGTTGGCCATAAAAAACGTTTTGGCGGAACGCGACCGGATTCCCTTGATGGTTTTTGATGAAATCGACAGCGGTATTTCCGGAAAAACCGCGCAAATGGTGGGCGGTAAAATCGATAAATTAGCCCGTCATCATCAGGTGATTTGCGTGACCCATCTGCCTCAGATCGCCGCTTTCGCCGACCATCACATACGGGTATCCAAAAACGGTAACGCCGACACAACAACGGTTGCGCTTACTTCTCTCAACACATCCGAACGCATAGAAGAAATCGCCGCATTGCTTGGCGGTGAGGAAATCGACGCACAAAGCCGGGCCAACGCCAAAGCCTTGCTGGAACGCAGCGGGAAGATCACCTGAGTGTATTTGCATCTCCCATGACCGAACACGGGAAGGCGTATAGCCCGTTACGGGTTTATCTTTTTAACGGATGTGGTTAAAATGTTACCACTTTCGATTTTTTTTATTTTTTTTCAACATAGCCGTTTCCCTTAATTTTTATACTGTTTCCACGATTTTCGCTTCTTTGTTAACAAAATGTGAATTAAGCCGCTTACATTTATAAACGACTAATAGTTATGAGGGAGCGGAGCCTCGGAAAGGCAGGATGTTATGAAATATATATGTTGGACAGTCATAATGGCATGGACGGCCGGTTTGTATGCCCAACCTTTACAACACTTTGAAACGGACTACTTTACCGTCAAGGCGCCGTTTCCCGGAGAAACATATCTCAATTACACCCTGAGCCTGAATAATGAGAACATCACGTTTGAAAGAAAAAATTCCGGATTTGAAGCACAGATTGACGCCTGGATGTATGTTTTTGATTCCCTGAACGTCCTGTGTCGCGAAGAACATATCGACAAAACCCTGGACTATAAGCAATTTGACAAAACCATAGACAGCGGCATACAAAATTTTTTCAACCTGCGTGCTGCGCTTAGCCCCGGTCATTATACCGTTAAGCTGGTGTTGGAAGACAAGGTCAGCGGTAAGCGGAAAACGCACCGCCAAAAAGTGTCTGTCCCTAATTATCACGGAGGGTTTCATCTCAGCTCCATCCGTCTTTTTCATACCCGTTCCACTTCCAAAAACACGCAATATCCCAATCTGGATCATATTTATTATTTTACGGAACCGGTCATGAGCCTGTATTACGAAGCCTATTTGCCCACACCCAGGGAGCGGGTTGAGGTTACCTATTCCCTGATTAGGGATAACCGAACGATTTTTTCCAAAAAAGAATGGGTGGACATTAATTCGGAAATTCCGGGTTTTAAGACTTCCTTTTCCACACGTTCCCTGCCACCGGGGCGTTACACCCTGCGCGTTACCCAAAATACAGGCAGTGAATCGGCGCAAACGGAAAATTATTTTGAAGTGGTTCAGTCGCCCATCGATTTACGCTATAAAACATACAGCCGGGCACTGAGTGAAATGCGTTTTGCGCTGAGTCGCGCCGAATACGACTCTCTGGCGCACATCCCGGCCAATCGTTGGCAACAGGCGTTGAATGATTTCTGGCGCGCCAAAGACCCTGCCGGAACGGATATTTACAACAGTGTGATGCTGGAATATTACAGGCGTATTCGCAACGCCAACAAATGGTTTGGCAAAGGGCACAAGGAAGGATGGCAATCCGACCTGGGCATGGTTTACATCCTGCTTGGCAAACCCGATGCCGTGGTGAAAATGGCCGGTGCCGGGCCTTTTGACGGTGGAAGGCAAATTTGGGAATACCATAAACTTGGCCTGACCTTTGTTTTTATCAGTCAAAGTACTTTTGCCGATTACAATCTGGTCAACCGACAGGATTTTCTTTTCCTTGCCGAAAACAATTATTAACCTTCGGGCCGTTTCGTCTATGGGCGGAACGGCTTTTTCTTTATGGATGCCCCGCCTTTTCCCTTTTTTGGAATGACCAAAGTTTCTTAAGTTTCTTAATCAATCGCATTTGGGAGAACCTGTGATCATCTACGGACGACAACCCGTGTGGGAAGCGCTACGCGCCAGACATACCGTTAAAACACTGTACCTCACCTCCGGAGAGGGTAAAATCATCCGCCGCATTCAGGAAAAAGCGCGTACCCTGCAAATCCCCATCCATAAAACATCGAAAGACGCGCTCCAAAAACTGACCGGCCCGGTGGTGCATCAGGGGATCGCCGCAGAAATCGGGGCTGTTATGCCCGGAGATCAACAAGCCCTGTTGGAATATCTATCCCAAAAGGAGGCGCCGTTTGTGGTCATACTGGATCAGATTCAGGATCCGCATAACGTGGGCGCCATCATCCGCAGCGCGGAAGTCGCCGGCGCGCACGCCCTGGTTTTGGGCGCCAAAGGCAGCCCGGAAATTAACGCCACCATCGTTAAAACCTCGGTGGGCGCGGTATTTCATCTGCCTCTTTTCAGGGTGGCGCGGCTGGATGATCTGATTGAACAATTTAACGAACAGGGCATTTATACCGTTGCTTTAAAAGAAGGCAACCCGACGCCCATGTACCATCTGGATTTACGCCGGGCCGTTGCCCTGATTACCGGAAACGAAGGGCAGGGCGTGCGGAAAAACATCCTGCGTTTATGCAGGGGCGTTTTATCCATACCGCAACAAGGGCGCATCGGCTCCCTCAACGCATCGGTGGCCGCGGCCGTTGCCCTGTTCGAAGTGGTGCGCCAACGGCAGGACTAACCGGCCCCCGGCATCATTATTACCTGGAAAGGACATACACATGTATCATATTCTGTGGGCGGACGATGAAATTGAACTGCTGCAACCCCATGTACGCTTTTTGGAATCCCGTGAATATCGGGTGACAACCGTTACCAACGGCGACGACGCCCTGGCCCAGATAGATCAAACCCCCTTTGATCTGGTATTGCTGGATGAAACCATGCCCGGCAAGGACGGCCTGACCACGCTTAACGAAATAAAGGACGCTCACCCGCAAATCCCGGTCATCATGATCACCAAAAACGAAGAAGAAAGCCTGATGGAAGAGGCCATCGGCAAGCGTATTGACGATTATCTGACCAAGCCGGTCAATCCCAGCCAGATTTTAATGGCCTGTAAAAAAATTCTGCAAAAAAAGAATATCCTCAACGAAAAACGCAGCCAGGCCTATGCCACGGAAATCAGCCGCTTGTCCATGTCGCTGATGTCGATACAAAGCCCCAATGACTGGGTGAACCAGGCTTTGAAAATTTTCCGCATGGATATGGAACTGGACACCACCGCCGATTCCGGTTTCCGCGATGTGTTATACGATCAACGCAAGGAAAGCAATAAAGAATTCGGGCGGTTTGTGGAAAAAAACTATGAACGCTGGGTAAGAGACAAAAGCAAAGCCCCGCGCCTTTCCGTGGATGTGGTGCCCGATTTTGTTATGCCGCGGGTACGCGCCGGACAAAAAACCATCCTGATTATTATCGATTGCATGCGTCTGGATCAATGGTTTATGCTGGAACCGTTTTTCTATGAACGGTTCAATGTAACAACCGATTACCTCTTTTCCATTTTACCCACCGCCACGCCGTTTTCCCGCAACGCCATTTTCAGCGGCTTGTTTCCCGTGGAAATTGAAAAACGTTATCCGGAGCTTTGGAGCCTGGAAGAAGACGACGAAAGCCTTAACCGTTATGAAAAAGAGTTGCTGGAACTACAATTTAAACGGCACCGTTTGCCGGCATCTATCAAATACGTCAAGATCATGAATAATGAAGATGCGCGGCAATTTGATAAAAACCTTGACAGTTATATGGACAGCGATGTGCTGGCGGTGGTCATCAATTTTGTGGATATTTTGGCGCACAGTCGCTCAGACCTGCCCATTTTAAAAGAAATCGCTCCCAACGAAGCCGCTTATCGTTCCTTGACAAAATCCTGGTTCGAACACTCGCCCTTTGTATCCGTTTTTGATAAAATAACCAACTATGATGCCGACGTCATCATCACCTCCGATCACGGAAGTGTGCGTTGCCTGCACGATGCACGGGTGATTGGGGACCGGGACACTTCCACCAGTTTGCGTTATAAGTACGGCCGCAGCCTTAAGGCCGATAAAAAACACGCTGTGTACATCGGAGAACCGGAACGATGGAAATTGCCACGTCGCGGCGTTAACACCACCTATGTTATCGCCAAGGAAGATTATTATTTTGTTTATCCCACCAACTATCATCGTTATCAAAACCAATACAAGGATAGCTTTCAGCATGGCGGTATTTCGATGGAAGAAGTGATTTTACCTGTGATTACTCTGAAGCAAAAATAAAAAAAGGCCGGATCAACCGGCCCTTTCCATGCGCTTATTTAAGAAACAGCATACGTCGGGTTAAGGTACCAAACCGACTGGACAGGCGATAGATATAGACACCGCTGGCCAGTCCGTCCCCGTTAAAATTGATCCGGTGGGCGCCCGAAGATTGCTGTTCGTTTACCAATTGCCCCACACGACGACCGCTTACATCAAAAACTTCCAAAGTGACAAATGAGGCGCCGGGCAAGTCATATTCAATCGTGGTAGCCGGATTGAAGGGATTGGGAAAATTTTGCGCCAATCGCAGTTGACGTGGCGTTGTTATGTCATCTTTCCAGCCGGACACGGCATCGCTTAATACCCGCGCCCGTAAATTTATATTCCCGCTGCTGGCGATGTTATTATCATAAGTGGTACCGTTGGAAGAGAAATAGCTTCTTCCGGTTAGAGTCCCATAGGGATCAAACGATATGGCATACGATTTTCCTGTGATCTTCACGGCGATAAAAAATGTTTGTCCAGCATCCACCGGCATCGTCTGGGGCAGCTCCAGGGTGTACCATCCCTGGTCCGTAGCCGTTCCCGATACCGAGGTATAGAGATTACCGGGTTTATTGGTGCTTGTGTTAAAGCCGTCATAAACCAAGATGGTATAGTCGGTATTTTGTTCCCGGAAGGCGATGTCCACCGCGGCCACATCGCCGGTATAATCAGCGGTATAGCGCACGCCGCCCCAGGAATCGGCCGGCGAGGCATAGCCCCAACCCCATCCGCTTAAACCGAACGCATCATAACTTAAGCCGTAGCCGGTCAGCTTGCGCGGGGTAAAATCGGCTGTCATTACCGTGGCAGAGGTGCTGATGTTACGGATGCTCATTCCGGTGGGGTTGCCGTCATAATCCCTGGCGGAGGGTGTGCTGTTATCATCAAAGGTGGTATTGTTACCACTACCCGGAAACGGATCGCCGGAGTCACCGCGGTTTACGCTGTTATCCAGATTCGCCAGACCGTCCGCCTCTTCCAGGTCCACCAACTTATGTGTTTCATCATCGTTGACCGGTCCGCTGCTCCAGGCCGCCTTGCCCCAACGTCGATTTTCATCCACATGAAAAACAAGCAGACCGCTACCGGTTAAATACTTATCAAAGCCGGTTTTTTGTCGGTTTTCCACCAACCAGTAACGGCTCATCGCGTATCCGTCTTCCCACAGCATATACGCCGTGGCCGATGTTTCGCTGGCGGGAATGGACAGATTGGTTTGGGATTGCGTGATTACAACAGGCGTGAGCCACCCCATCTGATATTTACACCATACACTCATGTGGGACGGTGTTTCCGTGTGGGCGCCATCGCCGCCCCAACTGCCGCCGGCCATCAGGCACCAATTGCCAACCCCTTCGGAATCCTGAAAATCCGGCCCTTCCGACGCGTCCGTACGGTCGTATAAATCCGGCAAGCCCAGCACATGCCCGAACTCATGTACAAAAACACCCAGCGGACGGATTGTGCCGTCTCCACTGCCCCCACCGGATTCCTCGGGGCATACAAAATAGGTGCTGACGATGATATTTTGCCCGTTGATGCCTTTATCATTTGTTGTGTAGGCCTCATTACCCAGGCTGCTCATGTGCGGCCAAAAACTGCTGTTGCCAGGCCACCAGTCCGCCCCGGCTCCGGCATATACCACGGCCAGGGCGTCCACATAACCGTCATCATCACCGGAATTGGGAATGCCGTCGGGTCCATCGTTATCGTATTGGGTAAAGTCTATCTGGGCATCCGCCTGGGCCGCCACATCGTGTACAAAGCCTTTGACATTATTCGGATAGCTGCCATTGCCGTTATTGTTACCGGTATAATAGTCCATGTTTTGATTGGTGTGCACCCAACCGTAAACCGTGCCGCTAATGGAAAACTGACCGTAAGAGATTTCATCATAATAGTCGGTCATGGTGCCGGTGGGATTATTGTCAAACAGATGATCCTGAAAGGTGGCGGCGGAAATCTGTCCGGTATTATCTTTAAAGTCCGCCAGCACGACCGGAAGCACAAACGCATCCGTGCCGGTTTGTTTGCCCAGGGTGCGCGCCGATTTGCGTTTTTCCATGCGCGCCACCCAGGCGGGATCGCCCCATTTTTCAGGCAGGATATTTTTTTTCATATTTTCCAGCAACCCTTTGGGGAAGGGGCCTTTATTCGGCGGATTAACAGCCATTGTCAATCCGCTGATCATCAATAAAATAATCAGAATACGCATAGTCATTCCTTTATACAGATTGTACGTTACGGTTTTTTTACAATTTTATAGTCCATCAATAAAGCACGTGCCGGAAGCTTGTAAGATTTCCAATAGACCTGCGCTTCCACGCGCGTTCCGGCAGGAAGGGCACGCAGTTTGAGCATGTGCCTGTTTTCAGCCAGAGTAGTGTCGATCCCCTTGCCTTCCTTGCGGACAAGATTCGGGATGAGCAGGGCCGGCGTGCGGGTATCGTTAACCACGGCGGCGCGCACCATGAAAGGCCCTTTTGCCGGGGTATCGATGCCCTGAATATCAAACAAGACGGTTTGCCTTATTTCCTTTGGCGCGTCCCTATCAGATGGACGGCTCCCGTCGGCTTTTTCCGTTTTGGAACCGCATGCCAGAGCCGTAAACATCATGGAAACGCTTATCAAAAAAATTTTAATCGAACGCATAATGCCTCCTTTTGGTCCAAACTATTTAATTCGCCCTGCCCATGCTGTGATATGAGTTTTTTATGGCAAAATCGGGAGGTGGAAATTATTTTTTTATTCGCCCGGCTTTATATTAAGTTATAGGCGCTCATTAAACATAAAGGAATCATAATGAAGATAGCCAATAAAAGTGTTGTATCGATCCATTACACTCTTAAAAACGACGAGGGTCAGATACTCGATACATCCGAAGGACGCGAACCTCTTTTTTATCTTCACGGATATCAAAATATCATCAGCGGACTGGAAGAAGCGCTGACCGATAAATCCGCCGGAGATCAGATCAGCGTGTCCATACCACCGGAAAAAGCTTACGGTGAACGTATTGAAGAAGCCGTTTTACAAGTGAACCGCGATCAGTTTGAAGGCATCGACGATATTCAGGTCGGCATGGAAGTTCAAACTCAGGGTGAACAGGGTATTCAGTTGTTCACGGTATCCAAAATAATGGGAGATACCATTTTCCTGGATGGCAACCATCCCCTTGCCGGTGAAACCCTGCATTTTGATGTGTCGGTTCAGGAGGTACGCCCGGCCACGGAAGAAGAGCTTGCGCACGGTCATGTGCACGGTCCGGGTGGACATCATCACTAAATAAAAGCGAATGATCGTAACACGGCTCGTCTCCGGACGGGCCTGTTTTCCTTTCTACCAGCCCCATTTTCACAAAATACAAACCGGATTTAAGGATGACATTCTTTTCGGGTAGTCGATTAATTTGGGTACGGATAAAAAACTTTTTCATCCCGGAACGCCTGTTCCTATTGAGTTTTGCGGGTATCATTGTTACCGGAGCGGTTTTATTACATCAACCGTTTGCCGTGCACGGCGCGCCGCTCTCTTTCACGGATGCCCTGTTCACTTCCACCTCCGCCACCTGTGTAACCGGTTTAATCGTCGTGGATACCGCCACCAGGTTTACCTTTGCGGGTCAATTGATTATCCTTTTATTAATACAAATGGGCGGGCTGGGGATTATGACCTTTTCCGTTGCTTTTGCCACGTTATTCGCCGGACGGCTTTCACTTGGCGGCCGCGATATGCTTGAGGCGGCATTCAGCCAGATGCCGATGCGCGGCATGCGCCATCTGTTGCGCACCATTTTCTTTGCCACGCTTATCACCGAGTTGATCGGAGCTTTATTATTATCGCTGCGTTTCAGCATGGATATGCCTATCGGAAAGGCGCTCTGGTTTGGGTTGTTTCATGCGGTGTCGGCCTTTTGCAACGCCGGTTTTGCCCTGTTCAGCGACAGCCTTGTATCCTACCAGGGCGACGTGACCGTAATAATGGTGATTTCGGCCTTGATTATCGCCGGGGGAGCGGGCTTCATCGTTTTATTTGAATTACAACATCAAAAACGGCCCTTGCGTTTTAAATCATTTAGTTTGCATACACGGGTGGTCATAAGCATGTCCGCTTTTTTACTGGCATTCGGTTTCACCGCCTTTATTTTATTTGAATGGGGTAGCGCCTGGAGCCACCTTCCCTGGGGAAAAAAAATACTGGAAGCCTTTTTTCAGAGCGTTACCACACGCACGGCAGGCTTTAATTCCGTGGACATTGCCACCTTAAGTAACGCCACACTGTTTTTTATCATTATATTGATGTTCATTGGCGCGTCGCCTTCATCCACCGGCGGCGGTATCAAAACCACCACCCTGGCCACCATTCTGGCTCTGGCCCGGGCGCGCTTTAAAAACCGGGAACATGCTGAAATCATGAACCGCAGCATACCGGAAACCGCCGTTTCCAAAGCGGTTACCCTTGTCATCTTCGCTTCGTTGGTCATAGTATTTTTCACAACTTTGCTGTTGTTTACGGAGCTGAAAGGGGTCAGCCATCAGGAGAGCCGCGGCATGTTTTTGGAATTATTGTTTGAAGCGACTTCGGCCTTTGGAACCGTGGGCCTTTCCACGGGCGTTACCCCGCATTTATCGCAGGCCGGACGCTGGCTGATCACCGCGCTGATGTTCATCGGGCGTCTCGGCCCGTTAACCCTGGCGCTGGCCATCGGTCAAAAAAAATCGGTTAAATACCAACTGGCAAAAGAAGATTTACTGATAGGATAGGAGTTTTCCATGCATCATATCGCCGTTATCGGTATCAGCAGTTTTGGCTATTATATGTGCAAATACCTCACGGAAACCGGCGCCGCCGTTCTGGCCATCGATGTGGATGAGGCCAAGGTGGATAGTGTTAAGGAGATCGTCTCCAAAGCGGTGGTGGCCGATGCCACCTCGCGGGATGTGCTGGCTAATTTTGAACTTGATGAATTTGATAATGTTATTGTATCCGTGGGTGAAAGCATCGATACCAGTATTTTGATTACTCTTTTCCTAAAAGAACTGAAGGTGCCGACCATTACCGTTAAAGCCTTTACGGAAGACCACGCCAAAATACTCGATAAGATTGGAGCGACGGTAATCGTCTTTCCTGAAAAAGATACGGCGCGGCGGGTGGCCTATACCATGCAAAGCAAAAACCTGCTGGAATATTTTCCCGTGGGTGAAGACCACGGCTTTGTGGAAACAACCGTTCCACCTTCCTGGTCCGGAAAAACGCTTATGGAGTTGGATGTGCGTCGCAAGCTCGGTGTGCAGGTGGTCTTAATCAAGGAAATTTTGCCGGAGAATAAAGTGATCGTTCCCACGGGTGATTATATGCTGAAAGACAGTGATGTGATGGTTGTGGTGGGCAATAACCGCGATCTGGAAAAACTGGAATCACTGGAATAAATTATATCTTCATTAAATGTTCATAAATCACTCGTATAATGAATTTGTATCCAACTAAAAAACAAAAGGGAGTAAAACATGAATACAGGAAATCCCGTTTTATCCGAGAAAAATTTTAATAGCGCGGCGGTGCCCTTTGGCGCGCAAATGACCATAGAGGGCGTTGTGAACAAATCCTTTCTGATGTTAGGACTCGTCGTGCTATCCGCCTTTTTTGTATGGAATAAATTTTTTACCACCGGGGATTACGGCACGGTCAGCACATTGATGATGGTTGGTGTTATTGGCGGACTGATTGCGGCGGTGGTTACCGTGTTTAAACCCACCATGGCCCGATTTTCCGCGCCGGCATACGCCGTATTGGAAGGTTTGGCCCTGGGGGGTATTTCCGCGATGATGGAAGCCTCTTATCCCGGCATTGTCTTTCAGGCGGTTTCCTTAACCTTTGCTGTCTTTTTTTCTCTGCTGGCCATCTATAAAGCCGGATGGATTCGCGTTACGGAAAAATTTAAAATGATGGTTTTTGCCGCCACCGCCGGAATTGCCGTGGCTTATTTTATCGATATGATATTGATGTTTTTCGGTATCCGGATACCCATGATCCATGAAGGCGGTTTTTTTGGAATCCTGTTCAGTTTATTTGTGGTAGGTCTAGCTGCGATGAATCTTGTTCTGGATTTTGATTTTATAGAAAACGCCGCCCGTCGGGGCGCGCCGCAATATATGGAGTGGTACGGCGCCTTCGGACTGATGGTTACTTTGATATGGCTTTATATTGAAATTCTGAGACTTTTATCCAAATTGCAAAGCCGCGATTAATCTTTCCGCCCCCCGGATCATATTCGGGGGGTTATTTTTTAGATTTATTAAAATCCGGAAACGAAGCGCCGTATCGGGCGATCCATTCCTCCGCCGCCTCACTCCAGGCTAATACTCTTCCCTGCCCAAGCTGTTCTTTCCTGTATTTTTCGATGTAACAAATTTGTTCCACCATGCGGGCGCGAAACGCCGATTCCGAACTTTGAAAACGCACTCCGGTTTCATAGCCCTTTTTCGACGGGCGGCACCATACAACCACACAACTTTCCTCATAGCGTTTATTATTAACCGGTATGGATATGCTAATAACGGTGCCTTTAGGCAGTTTTTTATCGGAATGGAAACAGAGACCGCCTTCACTCACATCTTTTAAGCCGTGAATACGTACCGGAGGGTTTTTCACCTTTACATTCAGGGGGACATCGGTAGGGTGGCGAATGTACGCGCGCATATTTTTTTCCTTTCCTGTATAAGGTTATCGTATGATTTTCACAAAATACAATCCGGGATGTTCAATTTGAGCAAATGTATATCACAAAATAAAAAAAGCCCGCCGGGAAAAGCGGGCTTAGGGGGAGGTATCAGGGACTAACAACCTTCATCGACTTTTTTCTTCGCCGCGCGGCGGCGCGGTTTGATGGTTTTGCGTGGCGTAACCGTGGTTTGCTGTTGCGGCACCACTTGTTTACCCATCATCACCGGTCCGGCGGCCACACGAAATTGATACCGAAAGATTTCATCATCGGTATAGGGCGCCTGCGGTTTTTTCGGCGCACTGAAAATTTCCACCCAGTAATTCATGCCGCCATGCAACGCATACACATCATCGTAGCCTTTTTCCTTAAGCAGCAGCCAGGCCTGAGAAGCTTTAGTGTTGCCGTTGGAAGCCAAAACAATGGTGCCGTCGCTATTCAGCATTTCCAGTGAGGCTTTATCCAAAAGGCGTTCCAGAGGAATGTGCACGGCGCCCGGTATGTGGTATTTAGCAAAATCTTCCCCGGTACGGATATCCACAATTTGTAAGCCCGGCTCCTTGTTGATAATCCAGTCGGCCACTTCTTCCGGTTCCACATAATTGCTTTGACTATGTAACTGGGAAAGCAGCAGTTCTTTGTCGGCCACCTTGCTCACATTCATTTCATCCACCGGGCTGAAAGCGAGGATCAATCCCAACAAAAAGAGCACGGCAAAGCCAATATTTTGGGAAGATATATTCATTACAGCACCTCCTTACCAAAACGATTTTGAGCCCATTCGGCGCCTTTAAACATCACTATGGCCAGGACAACCGCTGCAAAAGCCACTACGCCGCTGGATACATTCAACACATCAGAAAGGCGCACATTGCCCATATAACCCCAGTTATATAAATCTTCAATGGAAGGAAACATTTCACCAAAGACAAACATGCCGGTCATGGCGCCGCCCAGAAAAAACAAGGCATCTATATGGCCGGTTACCGCGCCCACCACCGAAGTGCCCGGGCAATATCCGCCAATGGCAAATCCCACACCCAATATCAGGCCACCGATCAGTTGCGCCCAAATATAGGTTGGGTTGATATATATTTTGGTAATATCCAGCCAGCCAAACAGGGAAAAGAAAAGGACGCCCAGCATGGCCACCAATATGGCGGTAAACATCACGTATAAGACGGTATTATCTTTAAAATAGAATTGCAAAGCCAGTTTACGACTGTACCCGAAACCGGAGCGTTCCAACCAAAATCCGAAACTGATCCCCAGTATCAAGGCCACAATCAGCCCGGTTTGTTCGCTAAAAAATCCGTATTTATAAAATGGTGCCATCATCGCCCCCTATATCCATTGTTTACGTACAAAATATGCCGTGGCAAACGCGGCGCCAAAAACGGCAAACATAAATACCCAGCCGCCAACAGCCAGGGTCGCGCCTCCGGTCAGGGCCAAACCACTGGTGCATCCACGGGAAAGGCGCGCGCCAAAACCCATTATGGCGCCACCGATAAAAGCCAGAAGCCAGCGTTTGTGTTTGGTTATATTCGGGCCGCGCCCCGTGCGCCATTTATTACGCCCCGCCAGCATGCCGGATAAAAACCCGCCGATCATAACACCAATGATTTCGAATACCAGCCAGTTGCTGAAGGGATGTTCCGCGTATTTGGCAAAATAGGGGTTGGCCATTACATGGTCATGGGCAAACACATCCACAACCCAGGTTGTGAAACGCATCATGGCGCCGGATGCCCCCAAACCGCGTCCCATGAATACAAAAGCCAACAGCAGGGTTATACCTAATCCGATGCCGCCGGCATACGGAGACCAAAAGGGTTTTTCTTTCATGATTTTTTCTCCTTATCAGAACACCAGTTGTTCCATAAATTTATACAACCAACGGGAAGATTGTCCCGCATCCACCACAACAAAGCGCAGCATAAGGCCGCCAAACAATACCAACATGGCGGGAATAACAGCCGGAACCGTCACGCCGCGTAATTCCATAATTTCAATAAGCAGGGGCAGCAACAAACCGATACCCACCACAAACGTCCAAAAGATGGCCGTATAGGGGCCGCCTAAAAACATTTCCGCGGCGTGTATCTGCACCGATGTACTGGCCAAAAAGCCCATAAACATGTGAATAATTAAAAACAGCTCGGTACCGATCAAAAACGAATCGATCTGGCTGAAACGGTGCCGTTCCTGTTCGGAGCGGCTGATCAATAATATAAAAGCCGCGCCCGTGGACAATCCCGATACAAGAAATAACGGACCGAGTATGGAGGTATTCCAGAAGGGACGGGCGTTAAAAGCGGAAAGCAATATACCCGTGTACATACCCAGAATACCGGAAAAAAGAATCAACGACCAGGCGAACCATTTTTTAAACTGTGCCAGCCATGCTATGGTTTTTTCGATAATGGGAAATTTCCAGTCCCAATTGGGATAAACATCTTTTACCCAAAAGGCTGCCCAAATGACACTCAAAGGAAAAATAAATAACAACGTCCAGGCGCCCCACGACATGGGCGATTCCCAACGAATGGTGGTGTATAATCGCCAAAAGTAGAGTTTATGGCTCAGGTCCAAAAACAGGGCCGCCAAACCGATGGCCAGGAACACCGGTGTATAAAGCGGCGCGACTTTGATGGCCGCGGTAAAAACATTTTCCCGATGTCGCAAATAGAAAAATGCACTAAAAAACAATATGCCGGCCACCAAACCACCTAAAAACAGGTACAACGGAATCTCCCAGCCCCAGGCGTGCAACAAGGGGTCCACCCCGTGGTTCATACGTCCGGATGTAATGGCAACTTCTTTCATTTTTAATCTCCATTCCTTTTATAACAGATAAAATACATGCGGATCGGTACCCGCTTCCGGGATCAGCGTTTTGTATTTACGCGTACGCAGCGCTTTGGAAATTTCACTGTTTTTATCATCCAAATCACCAAATATCATGGCATGTGTCGGGCACACTTCCACACAGGCCGGTTGTTTGCCTTCACGTACGCGATGAATGCAGAAGGTACATTTATCCACATATCCCTCGGGATGAACAAAACGCGCGTCATAAGGACAGGAGGCGATGCAGGCCTTACAGCCGATACAGGAGTCATGATCCACCAACACCACGCCGCCTTCTTCATAATGACTGGCCTCTGTGGGGCAGCAGCGCACGCACGGCGCGTCGGCGCAATGGTTGCAGCGCTCGGAACGGATTTCGAGTTGCAGTTCCGGAAATGTTCCGGTTGTTTCTTCCACAATCCAGTCACGGCAAAAGCCTTCCGGCACATTATTTTCCCTTTGACAGGCTACAACGCAATCGGCACAGCCCACACATCTTTTGGTATCTATCGCCATGGCGTAACGCATCAGGCCACCTCCTTCCTAAAAGTCACAAAATTAACACGCATGCCCGTACCACCCATGATCGGGTCTGTTTTGACCCGTGTGATTAATTGGGTGTCATCCGCGCCGCGGTTGAATCCGCGATGCAACTGCTTTTGAGTATGCCCAAAGCCGTGCACCATGTACACACAATCATGCCGGATACGCTCCGTGACTTTTACTTTTATTTTATTGGAGATAACACTGTCCTGATTTTCAAGACGGATATAAGAACCGTTTTCGATGCCCCATTCCCGGGCCACTTTGGGATGTATCCATACTTCATTTTCTATTTTCAATTCCGTTAACACCGGATTATTGGTGGTTCGACCAAAGGAATGCATCGGCGCGCGTCCATACAATAACCTGTAAAATCCATCCGGTGGTTCCTCATGGGCCTCATAACGCGGAATGGGATCAAAACCGTATTCTGCCAGGGTATTTGAATAAAGTTCGATTTTACCGCTCGGCGTGGCAAATTCATAAGGCTCGCCATTAAGGAAGTAAAGGTCTTCTTCAAGTGGTAAATTTTTAACACCGAGCTTTTTCATCTCTTCCAAACTGCTGCCGACGGCTTTCAGTCTGTAATCAAGATAGTCCTCTATACGCTCATACGGGAAGTATTCCGAAAGTCCCAGGCGCCTGGCCAGTTGCACCGCCATCCAATAGGCCGGTTTGGAATTGTATTTCGGTTCAAAAGCCGGCGCGCGCAGGGCGATGGCGGGAATACGTCCGGGAGAGGTACGCAAATCATCGTAGCGTTCCAGATAGGTACATTCCGGCAACACCACATCGGCCCAACCGGTTATTTCAGAGGGCATGATATCAATGGCCACCAGTAAATCGAGGTTTTGAATGGCCTTTTTGGTCAGTTCCGGTTGAGGCAATGTTTGTATCAGGTTGGTGCCGTAAACAAACCATCCCTTGATCGCAAAATCATCCACCGGCGATTCCACCGTTATATCGCGAATGGCCGTGGATAACGAGAGATTGGCCAGCGGATATTTTCCGGGCAGGGCATCGCGCCATTCTTTTTTGGGCTTGGGATAGGGCGGATGTTTCGGTTTGGGTACATGCGCTTTCACCGGTGCGTAAAAACCGCCCCGGCGTCCCCATGAACCGAGCAGAGCGTTCAGTATGGCGCCCGCTCTTACCCGCTGGGTATCATCGCCATACCAGGTAACGTGCCGGCCAGGATGTATGATTACCGAGGGCGCGGCCGCGGCCATTTCCCGCGCGGTTTGTCGTATAACATGGGGTTTGATGGTTGTGATGGGGTAAGCCCATTCCGGAGTGTTGTGACGGACCGCTTTTTTCAATTCTTCAAAGCCATAGGTATATTTTTTAACATATTCCTTGTCGTAAAGCTCTTCCTCGATGATCACATGAATCCAGGCCAGCAACAAGGCCGTATCCGTGGCCGGTTTAATCGGCAGCCAATATTTGGATTTACTGGCCGCTGTGGAAAAACGCGGATCAACGGTAATGACGGTCGCGCCGCTCATATGCGCCTGGGTGAATTCCTGCACCTGACCGTTATGCATGTTTTCACCGATATGGGAACCGATCAGCACCAGGCATTTGGTATTGGCGATATCCGTTCTTTCCGGAGAACCGACGCCTTCGCCAAAAGTCATCAGATAGGCTTCTTCACGCGGGCCCCGGCATTGCGCGTAAGAAGGCGCGGCAATATTATTGGAACCGAAAGCACGGATAACATTTTTAAAATAGGAACCGCCCGATCCATGCGTAAAAGCCGCCAGGCTTTCCGCACCATACTTTTCCTTTATTTGCTGCATTTTATCGGCAATATAAGTAAACGCCTCATCCCAACTGGCTTCGCGAAAAACCTGTTTGCCTCGTTCTTCCACCCGAATCAACGGCGTTTTAAGCCTGTCCGGATCCAAATAGGCACCGATGCCGCCGGTACCGCGCGGGCAAAAGCGGCCGTTGCTGTGCGTATCATCCGGATTGCCGATGATTTTCCAGGGTTGTCCGTCTTTTTTATGCACCCAGCCGGCACATTTCCAAAAACATATTTCGCAGTAGGTGGGGGTCGCTCCGCCGCTGCCGGTTGCCATCAAAGCTTCGTTCACCGCAGGTTGCGCAAATAATGAAAAGGGCTTTAACGCGCTTGAAGCCAGGGCCATGCCCCCTACACCCATGCCGGCGATTTTAATAAATTCACGTCGATTCAGTTGTTTCCCCATGGGGTTCTCCCTCCTAAAATCAGGATATTCTAAACCTTATATTGTGTTAATATCTATAATGTGTTTTATAGATATGCAAGGGTTGTGCCACCTTTTTTAATCCATAAAGCCTTGTTTTTTATGGCTCACACTGCTTTACACCATAAAATATTCCTTATATTGAGAATTCCTCCCGCCTGAATTCTTAAAATTGGGAATCATGAATCCATTTCAATGTATTCTACCACATCTGTACGAAATAATTTGCACTCTT
>RFFS01000194.1 GCA_003696775.1 Calditrichota bacterium | reverse complement strand
TCGTTTCCCACTCTCCATATCAATGAATATGTTGTTTGGGAAATTTTGGAACCCCTGATTCAAAACAGTATCGATCACGCTGTTGATGAAAATATTAAAATATGGCTTGTTACCCGTTTTGACCCGGATAAAAAAAGGGGCCTTATCGAGATACTCGATAACGGACCGGGCATAAATCATTCTTTGCTGGAAAAAAACGAACAAGGGATACGGAAAATATTTCAGGAAAATATAACGACAAAAACCGATGATGAAAACAGGGGATATGGCTGTTTCCTTGCATATGAAATTTGTTTACGTTGCGGCTGGCAACTGGATGTTACCAATAAGCCGGACGGGGGCGCGCATTTTTTTATCCGGATTACCGGTTTAAGTTAAGGGATTGGTTATGCATGTCATTCATATATTATTGATCGAAGATGAAGCTTATGACGTCCGGCGCGTGCGCAATACCCTGCATCCTTTAAGAGACAGGTTGCATATAGACCGTGTTGTGGCCGATGGTGTGTCTGCGCTGGAATATCTGAATAACAACAGGTATGCCACGGATGTGGTGATTATGGATTTTCAAATATCGGGAGGGGTTACCGGTGAAAACCTGATACGCCGGATAAAGGAAACCGACCCGGCCATACAAATTATCGTGGTTACCAAAATGACCATCAATATGACCGATTTTAAATTTGCCAATTCGCTTTTGGATGCGGGCGCCATGTGGTATTGTACCAAATATCCTGGTGATATCGAGGAGTATATCTATCAGCCGACGGATTTTATTTTGAGTATTCTTAACGCCTATCAAAAAAGACGATTGGAACAAAAGGAGAAAAAATCCAGGAATAAACTCCGGCAATCTATCCATGAGATACTGGAACGTAACGCCATCATCGGGTCATCAGATATAATTAATAAACTACGTGACCGGATTGAACGGGCTGCGGCACAGGAAAGTACCGTTTTGATAACCGGTGAATCCGGAACGGGCAAAGAACTGGTCGCCCGTAATATCCATTACCGCAGTAAACGTAAATATGAAAAAATTGTCACCATAAATTGCGGCAGTCTGCCGGGGGAACTGGTGGACAGCGAACTTTTTGGCTATGAAAAAGGGGCTTTTACCGGCGCTCATAAAAACAAGAGGGGTTTCTTTGAAACGGCGGCCAATGGCACCCTTTTCCTTGATGAAATCGGTGAATTGCCCTTGCCCGCCCAGGTAAAACTATTACGCGTGCTTCAGGAGGGGGAGATCGATAAAATCGGTAGGACCGAACAATTGCGGGTGAACGTCCGTGTATTGGCGGCCACCAACAAAAACCTGATGGAGGAAGTGGCCAACAAACATTTTCGAGAAGACCTTTTTTACAGACTGAACGTGGTTACCTTACATGTACCACCGCTCCGTGAACGCCGCGATGATATACCGGAACTTTTAGATGTTTTTGTTGCCAGGTTTGCCCGGGAGATGGATATCCCCGTGCCGCAATTTTTACCGGAATCCCAGGAGGCTTTGCAAAAATACAACTGGCCGGGTAATGTGCGTCAATTGCAAAATGTTGTGCGCCGCTTGCTATTTATGACACCGGATGTGGTTAGCGCCGAAATGGTTGCGGAAACATTAAGAGGTACCAATTCACCTTCTGTCATGGAAAGTAAATTGTATTGGAACGAGGACAATATCCTGCCCTGGCGCGAGATGGAGCGCAAAATGCGTAAAGAATACTTTTCCTTCGTTCGAAAAAAATGCCGCTCCGATTCCGAAGCTGCAAATTTGCTTGGCCTGGCGCCGCCCAATTTCCATCGTATGTGCAAGGAACTGGGGCTAAAATAAATTCTGACTTTTTGTTTCTTACTCTATACCCCGGTTATAACTTTTTATGTGGTCAAGAACTTTTTGGGCGGCCTTTTTTTTTCCTAACGCCATTAAAAAACGGGCCAATAAACCTTCGCTGACCGCTTTTTCCCTGATGGTCAATTCCGGCGCCACAATGGCCTTTTGTATATTTTCAAAGGCCGCTTTAAATTTTTCCTGGTTGAACTGCGCCAATGCAAGGCGAAAATACCATTTCCCTTTGTGATCGGCCTCCTTGAGAATGATACGGCTCTCTTTTTCCACAAGGGGCCATAACCCCGCTTTTTGAGCACAGTTGATAAGGCGCTCGGTGTTTTTGCGATGTTTTGGGTAAATGGCGCTAATGGCCAGATATTCCCGGCAGGCCGATTTAAAGTCTGATGTCTTCTCATAAATAGCGGCCATTTGGGTATGCGCCAAAGGCCAGTTATGTTTTTCAAATACAAAAGCATAGGCAATCTTTTCAAGTGGTGAAGAATAGGTGTTTCTAAAAGCGACTTTGTTAAACGGTTTTTTGGAAAAGGGCCAGTGATGCTTAAGATAGGCAATGCGTATGGACCCAATTTGCCAGTCTAATTGCGTAACATTTAAGGCTTTTGCCGAATCCGGGAATTGTGTCCGGCTATCAGTCAGCTTTAAATAAAAGCTCCTGGCCATCAGCGCATAGCCGGCAGGATTTGGGTGCAGGTGATCGGAGAAGAGTTTATAGCCGGGAAGTGTGTTTTCCTGTCTGAAAAGGGAATCCATATCGATAAGGGCCGTATTATATTTTTTCGATATATTTTTAATAATTGCATTGATGGTATCGGGTGCCCGGAAACGCAAGCGGTCAGACTCTTTTGCATTTTTAAACGCTTGGAATGCTTTCGATGTTAAACCTTTCTTTAAGAAGAGTTGTCCCTGCTTATAACTCTTCCCGGCCACACTCTTTTTATGTGTGGCTGCATCCTCCAAGGGAGGTTGGTCTTTTAAGTTGCTAACAAGGGTGCTGATCACAATTTTAATGCCGCTTGCGCTTAATTGACGGACAATGTCATCGAGATTATCCATATAGTTCCGGACGGCCTGGTTATATGCGGCGCTTGCCTTCTCGATATTGCGGTTTGCAATCACCTGGCTCATCAAAGTTGCAGATGCTTTACGTCCCGGTTGTATAAAACCGTGGATAAAATGTTTGAGTGCCTGGACGGTGTAAAAATGCTGAAGCCTCAGATAGAGACGGATAACTGTTCCATTTTGGCCGATGCCGATGCTTGACCCGCTTCCAAAGGCCCCATAAAACTCATTGTGCCCCATATAAATTAATACATAGTCCGGTTTAAGCCTGATTATATCGGGCAGCCAGTCCCAAACGGTAAAGCTGTTTATCGCGGAAAGGCCCATATTTATAACTTCAATATCTTTGTCAGGCCATTTTTCATTTAACAACATTTTTAGTTGTGCGGGAAAAGGTACGTTTACATCATAGGGGAAACCGGCGGTAGTCGAGCCGCCGAGACAAATAATCCGTAGGCTGTTTTTGGGGCGTTTCTTTGAAAACCGTTGAGGAAAAAGGAGGGGGATATTTATCTGCGCGGAGTTAAAATAGCGTTCCGCTGCGCGTGCGTTTAATTGGTATTGATTGGGGCCCGTTTGTGTATAAAGGGGCGGTGGCGCATAAATATTGGACAACCTAAACGTGAATTCCAGTATCATCCATAGTACAAACGGAAGGCCAATGCTAAAAATTTTATATACTGTTTTGTTTTTCAATGAATTTTCCCCGAATAACCGATACGTAGCCAAAGGTAGATAAATTTTTTCATATTCTTCAATAAATTTAATAGATTTAATTACCGCGGACTTTATTATAAGAGCCCTTCTGGCATATAT
>RFFS01000193.1 GCA_003696775.1 Calditrichota bacterium | reverse complement strand
TAATTATACTGCTCATGAAATTCTTTATTGACATGTTTTTTTACAATTTCATCAAGGTATTCCACAACACTTTCGGCCACTTTCTGGGCAAGAAACGGATTTTGCAATGAAACTTGTATATTCAGAATATTTGAAATATCATCCGTCTCCGCATACAGTATTTCTTCATTCAGCATTTTATAGGCTTGTTCATAAACATCGCGTTTATTTACACCATCAATTTCAAGAAAATCCAATAATGTTCCCGAATATTCAAATTCCCCCCCCGGATCAACATTGTATTCTGTTTTTAATAACCTGTCTTCCAATCGTCTTGATATAATAACACTCTGAAACATTTCAAGAGACACCATACCCGTGCTCATGCCTCCTATACCCACAATACTGGCAATGGTGTTAAGGCTTCCCCCGATGTCACTGCCTCCGGGCGGCAAAACAGAGATATTAGACGTATAGTATTTGTCCATGATTCCAAATACGATTGTACCGGAAATCAATGTCATTACAAGAAAAGCAATGATATTCTTTTTACGATATTTCCAAATAAATGCAACTAATGGTGAATTCAATTTTAATTCCGTATTTTTAAAACTATCTTCTGTTAAATAGTAATATGACGGTTGCAATTTGGGCGGCAATGGGTATGCCATCTTTTATTAACTCATACCAGTTAAAATCATCCCTTTGCGGTACAAATATGACGTCATTTTCTTCCACGGGAATATCATTACCGGCGTCCAACCAGTTACCACTGGCATGTTTAATAATTTTAACACTAAAATTTTTGGCCCGGGGCGCGTAGCCTCCCGCGTGTTCAATATACTGTTCATAATTCCAGCCGGGCATATAACTGTACACACCCGGATGTTCCACGGCGCCCTTAATGACAACGGAACGATTTTTACGCGGAATAACAATTCTATCTTTATCAACAAGTAAAACATCCGCGCCGGTATCATGCTTAGTTAGCAATGCCTCAAAATCCACATTAACAACAAACGGTAATTGTCGGGTTGAAATCCGTAAATAACTTTTTTCAATTTCATTCAAAAACTGAATATTGGATTGGGCCAGCCGCTGATATTCCTTATCGGTTTTATATAAACGGGTACGTAACAATTGCGCCGACGTTAAATCGGCATTATCCAGCAAACCACCTGCCTGTTTTAGAATTTCCGATAACGTACTTTGGCCTTCGTGGATCGGATATAAGCCCGGATATTCCACGGCGCCGGCTACCCAAACTTCCCGTTTCTGATGGTATTCCTTCTTAAAACGCGCATAAATCCGATCATCTGCCTGAAGAGCAAAATCTTTATCTTCAGGATAGGTGAGAACAATACGGTTAAACATGGAAGTTTGACGATTAAATCGCGCTAACTCAATACGACCTGAATCGGCAGCGGGTTGCAGCCCGCCACTAAATTGCAACATATCTCCCAGCTTATCGCCCCGTCTGAATTCGAATGAATTGGGTTCATACACAGCGCCCGTTATCTGAATTCTGGAATAAAGGGTATTCGCGGCATAAAAACGAATAACATCACCATGTTGCAAATAGGGATTCTGGGTGGAATCACCCAACAATTCATAGCGTAATAAATCATACATATGATCTTGGCCCTGGCGCCGTAATTCCAGGCGTCTGCGTGATATTTTACGCCAAATGCCCAATGTATCATCGATACTTTGTAGTTGATTATAAATTAAGGCAGGTACGGTGTTTAACCGGTCACTGGATTGCACGTTAATTGAACCACGCACTGGTGTATAGCCGGTAATTTCTACATTTATGGGATGTATGCCGTTTAAATACACTTCCACCGTAGCGTCAGGGTATAATCGCTTAAGATGATTTTTCAACATCTTTTTAACATCCTTAAGCCGTTTGCCCCGTACAAAAACAGACGGCGCGTCGGGCAAGGTTACAATACCATCCGGTGTGACCGTTGACGGATATAATTTTATTGCCGGCCCTTTACGATCAACTTTAATTACAAATTGATCGCCGCTATCCACGACATAACTATTTTCATCCACCGGAACAGATAATGATGTAGGTATATTTAGCCCTATGCTATTTTTCAAATCGGATAAGCCGACACCCGGGACTATACGTGTGACGTCACTATTATCTTCTCTTAATTGATCTAAAGGCGACTGAGCCGAAACGATCCGCCAGCCTGTGATCAGGATTAAAATATAAATGACGTTTTTTATCATCGGATGGTATTCTTTATTATTTCCACAATTCTTTCCGCGGCATGGCCGTCCCACAGGGGCGGAATCTCCCCTTTTTTGGCCTGCCCGTTGATAACTTTTTTAAATTCGGTGTAAATTTTATCCGTATCGCTGCCCACCAGCACATTGGTGCCCACATCGATGGTCACCGGCCGTTCCGTGTTTTCGCGCATGGTGATACAGGGTATGCCCAGATAGGTCGTCTCTTCCTGAATGCCGCCGGAATCCGTCAGCAACACCCTGGCGTTATGCATCAGATGCATAAAATCCAGATAACCCAGGGGGTCCAGTAACTTTAGATTAGGCATGGCGGCCACGCGTTCTTCCAGGCCGAATTCACTAATGCGCTTACGACTGCGCGGGTGAATGGGAAAAACCAATTTAAGTTCTTTTTCAATTTTTTCAAAGGTATTTATCAATCTCTCAAAAACCACCGGATCATCCACATTGCTGGGACGATGTAAGGTAATCAACGCGTAGGCGTCCTTTTCCAGGTCTAAATCCTGCAACACCGTGGATTGCGCGGCTTTTTCCTTAAAAAAGATCAGCGAATCGATCATGACATTCCCCACCAAGTGCACCTTTTCATCGGCGATACCTTCGGATTTAAGGTGCCTCAGGCCGCTTTCTTCGGTAACAAACAGCAGGTCGGAAATGGAATCGGTAAGAATGCGGTTGATCTCTTCCGGCATACCGCGGTCAAAGGAACGCAGCCCCGCTTCCACATGGATGATTTTCACGCCCATTTTGGACGCTACAATACTACAGGCCGCCGTGGAATTCACATCCCCCACCACCAGTACCGCATCCGGCTTTTCCTTCAACAATACCTGTTCGAATTCGATCATGATTTTAGCGGTTTGCACGGCATGGCTGGCCGAACCGATATTCAGATAGACATCCGGCTGGGGCAACTGTAAATCATCAAAAAAGAACTTGGACATACGCTCGTCATAATGCTGACCGGTATGCACCAAAAACGGTTCCATGCCCTCCGTGGCGTTCATAACACGTTGAATGGGAGCGATCTTCATAAAATTGGGCCGGGCGCCCACCACATTAATAATCTTCATAAGGCACTAACTCACTTTCCCTTTAAGTTCCGGATAATCAACACTCAATTTTTCCACCACATCGCGCGCCGCCTTTTGTTCGGCATTTTTTTTGTTGGGCCCTTCCCCTTCACCGCGATAGTTTTCATACACCACAACTTCCACCCGAAAGGTTTTATTGTGATCGGGACCGCTTTCGGCAATGGTTTGGTAACGGGGGATGCCCCACCCGCGCGCCTGGGAAAACTCGAGCAGTTGCGATTTGTAATTAAAGAACCGTTCTTCGGTCAAAAATCGCCCGGCTTGCTTTAAAAGATACTTTTTTACGAAGGCCTCGGCCGCTTCAAAACCGCCATCGAGATAAATGGCGCCCAACACGGCCTCGAATAAGTTGGCCAGATTGGACATTTTTTTTCGGCCGCCGGTCTTTTCTTCCCCTTTGTTCAGGATCAGAAATTCACCCAGTTCCAGTTGTTGACTGATAACGCCCAGCACCTTCCGGCTAACCAGCACCGCTTTTTTTCGCGACAGAATGCCTTCGTTTTCTTCCGGAAATCTGTCGTATAAATAACGGGTAACAATCAGGCCCAGCACGGCGTCGCCCAGGAACTCCAGGCGTTCATTGGAGTGCAAAACCTGCGCAGCGGACTGGCTGAAACTGGAACGATGGCTTACGGCTTTCACTAAACGGTCGGGGTTGCTAAAGACGTACCCTATTTTTTCCTGCAAACGGTTGATATCGATGGGATACTCCTTTCGCTTTCCACGTATGCGCCGGAAGAAAGTAGAAAGCATCCGCGGCATTAACCGACAAATTTACGCACGCACAGGCAGGTGTTATGCCCGCCAAAACCAAAGGAGTTGCTGATGGCCAGACGAACTTCCTTTTCCACCATCTCGTTCGGCGTGTAATTCAGATCACACTCCGGATCGGGTGTCTGGTAATTGATGGTGGGCGGAATTTTATCTTCCTTAACACTCATCACGGCCGCGATCATTTCTATGGCCCCGGCGGCGCCCAGCATGTGCCCGGTCATCGATTTCGTTGAGCTGACATTCAACTTATAGGCATGATCCCCAAACAGGGTGCGTATGGCTTCGGTTTCATTTTTATCGTTAAAATAGGTGGATGTACCGTGGGCGTTGATATAATCCACATCATCCAGCGTGGCGCCGGCATCTTCCACGGCAATACGCATGGCACGCATGGCGCCTTCGCCTCCCGGAGCGGGCTGAGTAATATGATAGGCGTCGGCGGTAAAACCCATGCCGGCAAATTCACCGTAAATGGTGGCGCCGCGTTTTAAGGCATGCTCCAACTCTTCCAGGACCACTATGCCGCCGCCTTCGGCGATTACAAAACCGTCACGATCCTTGTCAAAAGGCCGGCTGGCGTGTTCGGGATCATCGTTTCGGGTGGTCAGCGCCTTGGCGGCATTGAATCCGGCCACGCCCATGGGGCTCACGGAAGCTTCGGCCCCGCCGCACACCATGATATCCGCGTCGCCGTACTGGATGGTGCGCAAACCCAGCCCCAGACTGTGCCCCGAAGTGGCGCAGGCCGAAACCGTGGCGTAATTGGGCCCTTTCAACTGATATTTCATGGAAACATGGCCCGCGGCGATATCGGCAATCATCTGCGGAATAAAAAACGGGCTGACACGGCGCGGCCCGCGTTGTATCAGTTTGGTATGTTCGGCTTCAAAAGACAACATGCCGCCTATGCCGGAACCGATTAAGACACCGATGCGGTTACGGTCTTCCTCTTCCAGATTCAAACCGGCGTCGGCCATGGCTTCGTCGGCGGCGATCATGGCAAACTGGGTATAACGGTCCAGTTTACGGGCATCCTTGGTGTCAAAATATTTCAACGGATCAAAATTTTTCACTTCAGCGGCGATTTTGGTCGTAAAGGCGCTGCTGTCAAAAATGGTGATCGGACCGGTTCCGCTAACCCCTTTTAACATATTAGCCCAGGTTTCCCCGGCGGTATGGCCAATGGGACTGATGGCGCCCAGGCCTGTGACCACAACCCTGCGTTTGTTCATGAAGCTCTCCTTTGGCAAAATAAAAGAATAAGCAACCCGGAAATTCCGAATTGCTTATTCTTTGATTGTATTCAAAAACAGGTTCTAAGCGGAATGATCCGCAACGTACTTCGTAGCATCTCCAACGGTCTGGATTTTTTCAGCGTCCTCATCGGGTATCTCAATACCGAATTCTTCTTCCAGAGCCATAACCAATTCCACGGTGTCCAGACTGTCGGCACCCAAATCATCAATAAAAGACGCTTCCGGTTTAACCTGGCCTTCGTCCACACCGAGTTGATCGATGATAATTTCCTTTACACGTTCCTCAACGCTCATAAGACCCTCCTTAATTCCTGTTTTGTCGATGGTTTATTTACAAGTTACATAATCATGCCGCCGTCCACATTGACGACCTGGCCCGTAATATACTGTGCTTTGGGGGAAGATAAAAACAGAACCGCCCGGGCCACATCCTCCGGTTGCCCCAAGGTGCCCAGGGGAATGCTTTTTACCAGCTCTTCCCGTGCTTTTTCCGGTAAATGCGCCGTCATATCCGTTTCGATGAACCCCGGCGCCACCGCATTCACCCGGATGTGACGCGATGCCAACTCCTTGGCCGCTGATTTTGTCAGGCCGATCATTCCCGCCTTGGAAGCGGCGTAATTGGCCTGCCCGGCATTACCCATTTGCCCCACCACGGAAGTGATGTTGATGATCACGCCGGAACGTTTTTTCATCATGGGGCGGGTTACGGCCTTCAGGCAATTGAAAGCGCCTTTCAGATTGGTGTTCAGAACGGCATCCCATTCTTCTTCTTTCATGCGCATTAAAATGTTATCACGCGTAATGCCGGCGTTATTGACCAGCACATCCACTTTACCAAATTTTTCCATAACGGATTGAACGATGGCTTCGGCATCGCCGGCGCGGGACACATCGCCCACTCTGTACACTATTTCGCCGCTGCACAGAGGCTGAATGCCTTCCACCGCTTCCTGTAAGGTGGCTTCATTACGGCCGGTCAGCACCACGTGGGCGTTTTCCGCGGCAAAAGCCGCCGCAATAGCCCGGCCTATTCCGCGCGAGGCACCGGTAACGATAACAACCTGCTCTTTAAAGGACATCAGTTTTCTCCTATCACGGTTTTAAATTGCTCCACCGTTCCGCATAAATCACAGCGCACGCTACGGTCGATGCGTTTAATCAGCCCTTTCAGCACTTTGCCCGGGCCGGTTTCCAGCATGGTGGTAAAACCATCGGACGCCATGTTCTTAATAATGCCTTCCCAACGCACGGGATGCGTTAACTGATGCAACAGCAATTCCTTAATGGCCTCACCCGAGGTATTGGATTCCGTGGTCACATTGGAATAGAACGCTATGCGCGCGTCGCGGAATGCCGTTGCGCGCAGGGCTTCCGACAGGCCTTCTTCCGCGGAGGCCATCAAAGGCGAATGAAACGCGCCGGACACCACCAGTTCCACCGCTTTTTTGGCGCCTTTTTCCTTAGCCATCGCCAATGCCTTAAGCACCGTTTCCTTTTCGCCGGAAACAGCTATTTGACCGGGTGAATTGTAATTGGCCGGTTGCACAATGCCTTCGTTTTTAAGGCTGTCGCATATTTCATGAACCGCTTCGCGTTCCAGACCGATGATGGCGCCCATGGTTCCGGGGCGTTGTTGCCCGGCTTCGAACATCAGACGGCTGCGTTGCTTTACCAGACGCAAACCGCTTTCAAAATCCAACACACCGGCGGCGACCAAAGCACTGTATTCCCCCAGGCTGTGCCCCGCCACGGCTACCGGCGTAATACCGTTTTCCGCCAGCAGAGCGGCCGCTATGACGCTATGCACAAAAATAGCGGGCTGGGTGATGAATGTTTTTTTTAACTCTTCTTCCGGACCTTCCAGGCATACCTTCAGCAGGTCCATTTCCATTATTTCATTCGCGCGTCGGGTATAATCCCGCGCCAGATCGTATGCCGCCACCCAGTCGGCCATCATTCCCACATATTGGGAAGCCTGACCCGGGAAAACAAATGCGTAATTCACTCTATTTTCCTGTTAAACTCATTTTCGGTTTATAGTCGTCGGTTGATCAGGCCCGCGGTTTATCCATGCCCCAGGTCAGCAAGGCGCTGCCCCATGTAAAACCGCCGCCAAATGTGGCAAAGACCACCAGGTCGCCTTTATCCAGCTTTCCCTGTTGATAGGCTTCGGACAAGGCCAGCGGAATGGTGGCCGCCGTGGTATTGCCGTATTTGTCGATGTTGATCATCACCTTGTCATAATCGATACCCAGGCGTTTCACCGCCGCGTCGATAATCCGCAAATTGGCCTGATGCGGTACAAACAGGGCCAGATCGTCACCTTTATAATTGTTTTTTTCAAGAATCTGTACGGAAACCTCCGCCATTTTGGTTACGGCAAATTTAAAGACCTGCTTGCCGTCCTGATAGATAAAATGCCAGTCGTTGGTTACTGTTTCCAGCGAGGCCGGATAAAGACTGCCACCTGCTTTCATGCGCAGATATTCCGCGCCGCTGCCGTCGGATTGCAAAATGTAATCGATGATACCGTACTCTTCATCGGGTTCCAACAACACCGCGCCCGCCGCATCGCCAAACAGCACACAGGTGTTACGGTCTTTATAATTGACGATCGCACTCATCTTATCGGCGCCGACCACCACCACTTTTTTATGCATGCCGGAAACGATGTATTGCGCGCCGGAAGCCAGGGCATATAAAAAACCGGAACAAGCGGCGGCCACGTCATACGACCAGGCGTTTTTCGCGCCTACCTTTTCCTGAATCAGATTGCCCGTACTCGGGAAAAACATATCCGGCGTTACCGTCCCCACAATAATCAAATCGATCTCTTCAGGCGAAATGCCTCGTTGGGCGCATAACTTTTTCACCGCTTCGGCGCCCATGTCGGATGTGGCCTTGCCGGGCTCAAGAATACGACGTTCTTTTATACCGGTGCGTGTCCGTATCCATTCGTCATTGGTATCCACCATCTTTTCCAGGTCCGCGTTGCTTAATATGCGTTCCGGTACGTAATGGGCAACCGCGCTGATTTTAGCTCGCCGCTTCATGAGTCTTTTCCTCTATCAAAAGTTGTTCTTCTATATGCTTGTTCACATCATGGGATTTCATTTCCATGGCCACGCTCAGAGCGTTACGTATGGCGAGAGGGCTGGATTTACCGTGAGAAATAATGGAGATGCCGTTGACACCCAACAAAGGGACACCGCCGTGTTCTTCATAATTTAAACTTTGCTTCAATGCGCGAAAGGCGGGCTTTACCAACATGGCGCCCAGATTTTTAAGAAGATTTTTACCGATATTTTTACGGATTTCATTTAAGATCACATGCATAACGCTTTCCGCCATCTTTAGCAGGATATTGCCGGTGAAACCGTCACATACGATGATATCGGTTTTGCCCTTAAAAATATCATACCCTTCAACATTCCCCTTAAAGTTGGGCAGTTCCTTTTTAAGAAGCTGATGTGCCTGAACGGTCATTTCATTCCCCTTGCTCGCTTCGGAGCCGTTGGACAACAAACCGACTGTAAGATTATCGCCACCGAATACATGACTTACGAAAATCTCGGCCATGATGGCAAATTGTACCAGATGTTCCGGGCGTGCTTCGGCATTGGCGCCCACATCGATCAGATAAACCATGCCCTTTTCCGACGGCAAAAAGCTGCCGATGGCCGGGCGCTTAACATGCTTAATGCGTTTAAGCAGCATAAAACTGCCCGCCAGTTGAGCGCCTGTGCTGCCCGCGGATACGAATGCATCCACTTCATTGTTGGCATGCATTTGCAAACCCACCACCATGGAAGAATTTTTTTTCTTTTTAATGGCTTCCGTGGGAGATTCGCTCATCCCGATATTCTCCGGGGCATGAACGATGGGCAATGATGAATGATATTTGGGAGGGACTTTGTTCAGTTCTTCCTGAATTTGGGCGCGATCTCCAACCAGCACAACCGTATGGCCTTTATAATGCTGCAAAAACTGATAGGCGCCGGCCACGGTAACATGCGGACCGTGATCGCCTCCCATGGCATCCAGAGCTATTCGCACGTAAGATAATCCGCCGTGCTTACGCGTTATCGCCGGAGATGATCTTATCCCCCTTGTAATAGCCGCAGGTGGGGCATACACGGTGGGACATCATGCTTTCGCCGCAGTTCGGACATTCTCCGATATGGGCCGCTTTCAGGCCGCCCATCCAGTGGGCCCGGCGGTGATCACGCTTGGATTTGGATAATTTACGTTTCGGATTAGCCATTTTATTCTCCTATTTTAACAATTTTCTCAGTTGCGCCCATCGCGGATCGCCGCCGTCTTCATCGCAACGACAGGCTTCCTTGTTCAAATCCGCGCCGCAGCCCGGGCACAGACCGGCGCATTCTTCCTTACACAACAATTTTAACGGATGATTTAAAATCAGTATTTCCTTCAACACCGGTTGCAAATCGATTTCCACCGCATCGGCCGGCAACTCGATCACATCATCATCCACCGGGTCCGGACCGTCTCCCACTTTATACACTTGCTCGTGTTCAAAGCGCTGAGGTCGTTCAAAATCCGCCAGACAACGATCACATCGATAGTGGCCGTTCACATCAAGGTGAATACGTACCCTGAGTTCGCGCCGGAAACGGTCCACCGTAATAGCACAGTGTAACGTTTCCGGATAGGTTTCACGCCATTTTTCCGGCAGGAAATCGGATGAAACATCTTCCGAATATTGAGTGAGCCCCTGATTCAGGCCCGACAATAAAATCTTCATTAGAATCGTGGAATATAAAGAACTTACGCCTGTTATTCAAATTTTAGAGATAAAAAAAGGCCGCCCGAACGGACGGCCCGTTGAAGTCACTGCCCGGCTCTTACCCGTTGGCTATAATCTCCGACTCGGCGAAGAAAAAGGCTATCTCACGCGCGGCATTTTCGTCGGAATCCGAAGCATGGATGGTATTGCGTCCTTTGCTTTCGGCATAGAGCTTGCGCACGGTGCCTTCTTCGGCTTCCGCCGGGTCCGTGGCGCCGATCACCTTGCGCAGTTCGGCCACAGCGTTTTCTTTTTCCAGCACCAGGGGAACCACGCGGCTTTCGGTCATAAAGTCCACCAGTTCACCGTAAAAAGGACGTTCCTTATGCACTTCGTAAAACGCGCCGGCCACTTCACGGGTCAGCTTTACCATTTTCATGGCCACAATTTTAAAACCGGCCTGAATCAGATGATCCAGCACTTTTCCGGTGTTATTATTCTGAACGCAATCCGGTTTCAGAATTGCCAGTGTTCGGTTGTTCACTTGTTCTCCTTATGATTTGTTTTTAAGTACAGCTTCCATTGTTTTTCCAAGGTCCGCGGGGCTTTTGCACACATGGATACCAGCGGCTTCCATGGCGGCCATTTTATCGGCGGCCGTTCCCTGCCCGCCGCTGATGATGGCCCCGGCATGCCCCATGCGGCGTCCCGGAGGCGCCGTTTGACCGGCAATAAAACCGACAACCGGTTTTTTAAAGTTTTCGCGAATCCATTCGGCCGCTTCTTCCTCGGCACTGCCGCCGATTTCTCCGATCATAACCACGGCTTCGGTGTCATCATCTTCGTTAAACAGCTTCAAAGCGTCGATGAAACGCGTACCGATCACCGGGTCGCCCCCGATGCCGATACAGGTGGATTGACCGATGCCGCGGGCCGTCAATTGTCCAACCGCTTCATAGGTCAGAGTGCCGGAACGGCTGATGACCCCCACGGAGCCTTCTTTATGGATGAAGGCGGGCATGATGCCCATTTTACCGATCCCCGGGGAGATAACGCCCGGACAGTTGGGGCCGACCAAGTGGGTATCTTTATCCTTGATATAGTTATAAACATCCACCATATCCCTGGCCGGTATGCCTTCGGTGATGCAAATGATCAAACCCAGACCGGCTTCAGCGGCTTCCATGATGGCGTCCGCGGCGAAAGGCGGTGGCACAAAAATGACCGAAGCGTTGGCGCCGGTGGCGGCCACGGCCTCTTTTACGGTGTTGAATACCGGAACGGTGTCGTTAAACATTTGCCCGCCCTTGCCCGGCGTGACGCCGGCCACCAGCTTTGTGCCGTATTCCAGCATTTGCGTGGCATGGAAGGAGCCTTCCGAGCCGGTGATGCCCTGAACCAGTACTTTTGTCTCTTTTGTCAATAATACACTCATTGTTTTCTCCTTGTTTTGCGCTACCGGATGGCACTAACCACTTTTTCAGCAGCATCTTCGATAGTCGTGGCTACAATAAAATCCATGCCGGATTCCTGAAGCAGGACACCGGCTTCGCGGGCGTTGGTCCCTTCCAGGCGCACCACAACGGGAACATTTACATCGATGGTTTTCACCGCTTCGATCACACCCTGGGCCACGCGGTCGCAGCGCACAATCCCGCCAAAGATATTGATCAAAATGGCCTTAACATTGGGATCGGACAAAATGATTTTGAAGCCGTTGCGCACGGTTTCCACATTGGCGCCACCGCCCACATCGAGGAAATTGGCCGGTTCACCGCCTGCCAGCTTAATAATGTCCATGGTGGCCATGGCCAGTCCGGCGCCGTTGACCATGCAGCCCACATTGCCGTCCAGTTTGATGTAATTCAGATGATGTTTGGATGCTTCCACTTCAAGCGGTTCTTCTTCATCCAGATCGCGCAGTTCGGCGATGTCGGGATGACGGTACAGGGCGCTGTCATCAAAATTGATTTTGGCGTCCAACGCGATCACATCGCCGTCTTTGGTCACCACCAGCGGATTGATTTCCGCCAGTGATCCGTCGTTGGCCATAAAGGCGTTGTACAGAGCCATCATGAATTTGACCGCCTTGCCCACCTGTTTGCCTTCCAGTCCCAGACCAAAAGCCAGTTGCCGCGCCTGAAAGGGTTGCAGCCCCACGGCCGGATCGATCCAAACCTTGAGAATTTTTTCCGGTGTTTCCGCGGCCACTTTTTCAATTTCCATGCCCCCTTCCGTGCTGGCCATCATCACATATTGGGATGTTCCGCGATCCAGCACCATGCCGAGGTACAATTCACGGTCGATATCGACCCCCTGCTCTATAAGCAGCTTATGTACCACCTTACCCTGCGGCCCGGTTTGATGCGTTACCAAATTCATGCCCAGTATGGCGGATGCCAACTCACGTACGTCATCCTTTGTTTTGGCGATTTTAACACCGCCGCCTTTTCCACGTCCGCCGGCATGTATTTGCGCCTTGACCACACAGACCTCGGTGGGCAGTTTTTTCGCCACTTCCACGGCTTCGTCAACTGAAAAAGCCGGATAACCTTCCGGTACGGGCACATTATATTTTTTTAATATCGCTTTAGCCTGATATTCATGAATATTCATAAGGCTCTCCTGATTATGTGTTTATGGGTATCCCCTATTTCGGTGTATCCCCGATAATGATTAGTAATGCTGGCTTTTAATAGTCGCTCTTATTCCGTTTTGGTTATAACCGTACCGGTGCCGCCCTGCAGTGCCGAAACCGCGTTTTCAATGGAGGTGATGATCACCTTTTGACCGCCGCCGTTCAGGAAGTTAATCGCCGCCTGTATTTTAGGGCCCATGCTTCCCTTGGGAAACTCACCCGCATCCAGAGCCCGTTGCGCTTCTTCAACGGTCATGTGGTCCAGGTCCTTTTGTTGCGGTGTGCCGAATCCAAGAGCCACCTTATCCACGCCGGTCAGGATCACCAACGTTTCGGCGCCAACTTCGTTGCCCAACAGGGCCGATGCCAGGTCTTTGTCTATCACGCCGTCCACGCCTTCCAGCCAGCCGCGTTCATCACGATAGACGGGTATCCCGCCACCGCCGGCCGCCACCACTACGCCTCCGGCATCCAACAGCAGTTTAATAACTTTTTTCTCCACGATTTCCACCGGTTTGGGCGACGGCACCACCCTGCGGTAACCACGGCCCTTGTCTTCCTTCATTATCCAGCCGCGTTCACGGGTCAGTTTTTCCACTTCTTCTTTTTTAAAAAACGGTCCGACAAACTTTGTCGGTTCCTTTATGGAAGGATCATCGGGATTGACCATCACCTGGGTCAGAACGGTGGTAACATCACGGTGTATGCCCGCGTCATGCAGCTTATTTTGCAAACATTGTTCGATCATATACCCCATGCCCCCTTCCAGGTCCGCCACAATTACACCAAGGGGCATGGGCGGCACCAGATGACGGGCATTTTCCACGCGGATCAGCTCGTTACCCACTTGCGGGCCGTTGCCATGGGTGATGATCACCCGATGCCCCTGTCCGATGAGATGGACCACGCCGGCCAGGCTACGCCGGGTATTTTCAAATTGTTCGTAAATATTACCTTCTTCGGATTCCCGTGTGATGGCGTTGCCCCCGAGGGCAACCACAAACGTTTGAGCCATGGTATTCCTTTTTTTAATGCAAACCGGAAATTTACATCTTTGATTTTTTTAAATCAACACGGTTATGGATTCTTTCGACGCATTCAATTGTGTATAAAATTTTGTGTCAAAAGGCAAAGAGAAGAAAAAAAGCCGTAACCATCCCGACTTTAAATTAAACAAAAAAAGAAAGTTATGGCATGCAGAATATTACAAGATAGCGGATTAGTCAAAGAATATTAAAAAGTATTTTGGGACGTCCCGAATTCATAACGTTTATTAATTCAGACTATTGTATGGAAGTTACACAAGAGATGCCTAACGCCCTTCAGACAAGCTGATTTGCTACCCTTAAATGGAGTTTTAATATTTTAAAAAAACAGACGCATGGCACATTCATGCTTGATTGGCTTGTTAACAATTTTACCTGAATACATCAT
>RFFS01000192.1 GCA_003696775.1 Calditrichota bacterium | reverse complement strand
CCGTTGTCAAAATCGAGACTGCCCCGGGCGCTGTTTACGGTAACGTCCGTGGGCCGCAGGTGATGCACATCCGTGCCCGCCGGGGGATTCGTACCGAAACCGGGGTGTGATTTTGCCCAGACATGTTCCCGGTTCCAGTTGCTTGCGCCTCCGCCGTTGTTGTTTTTAGCGTAGCTCCAGCCGCTGTACAGCAACAAAACGTTGTTGCTGTTGTTCGGGTCTTCATCCGTTTCGCGAAGAATATCCCAGACGTCGGTTTGGGAGGAAGAGTAAGGGAATTCCACATGGTCTTTGATGATGTTGTGTAAAGCCTGTTTCAGGTCCGCGCCCCATAAATTGTAGCTGGCGCTGTAATAACTGTTGGCCAGCCGGCCGCTGCCGGTAAGATGCAATACGGTGTCGCGGTCACTTTCCCGTAAACGGATGAGCAAACGCGCATCATAACGGATGTTATGGCCCGGACGAAAACGCACGCTGCAAACGGATTGCGCGCCCGGCGCGATTTCAGTTGGGATATTGACCACCCGGAAATCATCTTCGCTGCACGATATGGCGCGGAGATATAGCGGGGTGTTGCCCGTATTGCCGAGTGTAAGCTGAAGGGAAAGCGAATCGCCCGTAAAAACATCGCCAAAGGCGAGCAGAGTATCGCTGACCGTTAGCCCGCTTTGCGCGCGCCCGATGAAAAAAATTAAGAATATAAAAAAGACGGAAAGTCGCATGGTTTGATCCTGTTGGTTTACCCGGCAATTTAATACGGGCCGGGTTCTTGTGAAACCTTTCCCGGTTTTTGGGTCGGAAATATAAAACACCCGCCTGTTTGTCCGTAAGCCGTTGATCCGTGGAAACGGATATTTTTTTCATTCAAAAGAAGTACACGCATGTCCGGATTATTAAAAGTACTATTATTTAGATATTTAAATCGAACTCCTTATATTTTAAGACGAATACCAAGGCAGCAAAACAGAGGATGCCATGAGTTTAAATTTTAAAGATGACGAAGCGTGGATTCATGCCATATCCGCCGGAGAGAGTTCTCAAAGCAGCGCGGAAATCAATGAAATAGCCAATATACTCAACACTTTTATCAAACATACCCTGGAAGTGGACAGCGGCGGTTTTGAGATCACTTGGAATAAAATAGTCACGGCTGCCTGCGGCAGCAATATGTTGTCCGTGCTTGCCGCCCGGCTTAATGTGGACGATTACTTCCAGTTCGGGCAGTTTTTATTGGTGGAATCGGAAAACGTCCGTCCGCTAACCGGGGCATTGCGCGAAGCCATGCATCATTATCTGAATTTTTTCCGTTCATCCGCATATCTGACCCGCATATACGATCAAAAACGTTGGGAGCCGCTCATCCTTTCCCTGATCCGTGTTTCCGGTTTTACCGTTGGCGCCCTGTTCCGTCAGCGTTTGCGGCAATACGGTCGCAAACCTTTGTTTAATGTCATCCATCCCCATACGGTAACCGCCTACGGTTGGGATGAATGCGCCGCGCGCATGGACAGCTTTCGTAACGGATTGCTGGCACTGATGCAGGATTATGAGCTGACCGAAAAAGTGGCTTTTTTAATGGAAAACAGTCTGGATATGGCCCTGTTGGATCTGGCCTGTCTGACCGGAAATATCGTTAATGTGATGATCGCGGCCAATTCGGTGCCGCAGCACATCGAATATATCCTGAATCAGACGCGGGCCCGGATTCTGCTGGTGGCCAACGACAAGCAATTGGCTAAGGTCAAAAGCGTTAAATCCCGGCTGTCCCATCTGGACACGGTGGTGCTGGCGCGGGGCAGCAGCATTGAACCCTGGGTGATCAGCCTGGAAGAGATGGTCAAAAGAGGGCGGGACAACCCTGCGCCCCCGCATGGTGATACGGCGCCTCCCGCGGGCACGGATCATCTGGCTACCATCATGTACACCAGTGGCACCACCGGCGACCCCAAGGGCATCATGTTTTCGCACACCAATCTGGTATATAAACGTTTTTGCCGGGCTATGGCTTTGCCGGCCATCGGCGCCGGGGATCGTTTTCTTGCTTACCTGCCGTTGTTTCATACCTTTGGCCGTTTTCTGGAAATGTTGGGCAGCGTGTTTTGGGGGGCCGAATACTGCTTTATGGAGAATCCCGCCCTGGAAACCATGCTGGATAACATGCGCCGCGTGCAACCGACGGTTTTTATCAGCATCCCCAAAAAATGGTATCAGCTTTTTAACCATATCAAAACGCGGACGGATCTGGAATTTGATCCTCCGGAAACCATTAAAAAGGTTTTTAAGGAAGAAAGCGGTGGTAAATTGCGCTGGGGGCTATCCGCCGCCGGTTTTTTGGAACCGGAAGTATTTAAAACCTTCCAGGCCAACGGCATCGAACTGATGAGCGGTTTTGGGATGACCGAAGCCACCGGTGGCATCACCATGACACCGCCGGGACGTTACAAGGAAAATGCCCTGGGGCCGGCCCTTCCCGGTATTGACGTGCGTCTGGCCGAAGACGGCGAAATGCTGATTCGCGGCGGTTACGTGATGATAGATTATTATACGGGCAATGACCACGCGCCCGCCCGTCCGGAACGCTGGCTGCCCACAGGTGATATCATGCAACGGGATGAAGACGGCTATTACTATATCATCGATCGTAAAAAAGAGATTTACAAAAACATTAAGGGCGAAACCATCGCCCCGCAGAAAATAGAAAACTATTTTCGTGACTTTGAAATGATACGACAGGTTTTTCTTGTGGGCGACCACCGGCAATTCAACAGTTTGCTTATCTACCCCCACACGGAACATGAGCATTATCGCGCCTTGTCCGAAGAGGCGCGACGTGAATATTTTGCCAGCACGGTGGTAACCGTCAATAAATTTCTGGCGCCGTTTGAACGCATCGTCGATTTTCGGGTCATCGACCGGCCCTTTAGCGAAGAGCAGGGCGAGCTTACCCCCAAGGGCACCTATAAACGCCGTGTCATAGAGAAAAATTTTAAGACCGTCATCGACGGGATGTACCGCCAAAATTATATCAGCACCCAATGCTGCGGGTTTGAAATACGACTACCCAATTGGTTTCTGCGGGAAAAAGGCTGTCTGACCCGTGATGTGCGCATCGATGCCGACGGTATCCATATTCCCAAATACAAAGCCCGCCTGCCGCTTAAATTCCATAAAAACGGAAAGGTGCGCATCGGCGATTACTTTTTTACATGCCGCGGCGCCCGTCTGGATTTTCAGATTATTCTCGCCAATCCCCTGTACTGGCTGGGTAATCACGCCATGGTCGCATTTGCCGGCGAAACCATATACCAGTGGTACCGTCTGGATACGCCGGCGCTGGATATCCATTTTAACAGCGTGGCGCACCGGCCCCGTTTAACACGTGAGGCTGTCCGGCATTTCCGCGAAATTTACGTAGGGGGCGAATACTCTCTCGAGGGTCTGCATCTGGCCGCTTTGCACCTGCAAAGCAAAAAGGAAGAACATTTTCAGCCGGCCTGCGACTATGTGCGCTTTATACTGGAAGATGACAGCCAGCCCCTTTACTCGCTTGCCCGCCGGATAACACGCCGTCCGGCCATGGCCGCCAGTCACACGGCCCGGGCCATATTGCTGCTGCTGGGTATTCGCCATCATCCGGAGAACGCCCTGCGTGAAACCTTATACGACTATGTCACCTATGATCCTCAGGTCTTTCAACACGGCGACCTGATACCACGCTTTATCGAAGCCGCGCGCGAAGATATGTATGTGGACGCGGTTAACCATGTACTTAAGCGTCTGGTACGTGAATTGGCTGATCCCGGGGATTTTGAATCCACCGCTATCCCTTCGCTTTTGGACCTGTTGGCGGCGTATGGTATCAAACATCCCACCAAATACAAAAAAGTACGCCAGATGATTGTCCGGTTTCAGCTTATGGATAAAAGCGCGCCGGGGCTTGCCCGCCGCGCCCGTAAATCACGCATCCGTCTGTTAAAAGGTTTCCGGCAATGGCTGGGCGATAATCAATCCGTGGCCGTGGATGTGGAAACCGGGGAAGAGTATGAATGGAAGGACGTCATCACGTTTGAAGAAACCATACCGAGAGACATTCAGGAACATCTTCTGGCCGCCATCCGCGGCACATCCCTGGTGCGTGAAGCGATTTTTCTGCTCTCGGGCGGCAGCATGGTGCGCCTGTACGATATCCCCACGGGTGGAATGTGGATCAGCCGTATCGAGCATGACGGGTCGGGACAGCATTTCCGAATGGCCATACAAACCCGGTATCAGGGCGCTTACGATGTTACCCTGTGCCTCGACCAAAAAACACCGTCGGCCCGCCTGCGGAATGAAATCAACTGGCTGGTGCATATCGGCGCCGTCAAACGCGGTGAATTTCTGGTGGATACCTTTGGTGGTTACTGGGAAGACTGGCATTTATGGACCAAGGCGTATCATGCCAATGTTTCCGTGTTCCGTTTCATACAGCGTCAATTACGCCGCGGTCGCAAAGAGAACGAACGGCGTATCTATCATTACTGGCCTTATGTCGTCTGGTCGGCTGCCTGGGCGCATATCCAGTTTTGGAAACGCAGTTATTTCCGTCTCAGCCTTGGGGATAAATCGGCGCATAATATTGTCATCCCTTCGCACGATTATCAAACCGGCATCAAACTGATCTCCATCGTTCACAGGAAGAAAACCACCTCGCTGCGGACATTACTCAAAGATTTTTACAGGCAGTTGGTCAGTGCCATGGAAAAGGAATTTCCCGTGTTGAAGCAGGGCCCGATGTGGGATTATGTGTTTGCCGGCGTGATTGACACCTTTGGCGAGCAGGACGGACTGGAAAAGCTGAAGGCAATGCTTCATGAAGATAGCGGGTCGGTATTTGACAAACACCTCAGAGGGTTTGTGGCGCACATGGAAGCGCATGGCTATATTCCCAAAATGCTCTATTTCGCCACACGTCGATTTCAACGCTGGCTGCAACTTAATCCGGCGGCATCACTCAGCGCGCAGGCGCGGACACTTAATGAACTGTACGAAACCTATCGTCTGAATGAACTGGAAGCCACCCATCCGGAAACACGGGCAAAATTCTTCCTGAAAACCGTCTTTGCCGAATCATCGGATGCCTTTAAGAAAACACTGAATACGCTCATCCGTACCATCCACGCCGAACATCTTGACGCGGAAGCCATTGTTAAGCATGTTTCGGAAATGGAAAAAGTGGTTCATCCCAACGAAAAGGAAGCCTACTTTCTCACCCGTCTCAGTTATCCGCATCTGCGTCCATCGGATATGGCGGAATTTGTTAACTTGCAGCAGGGCGGAAAAACCCATGCCGATGTAGTGGTTTATCTCGAGGATTATGACGGCGAAACCTATATGGTGCGTCGTCCCGTGACGCCCAAGGAAATTTCCCGGCTGCATCAACTGTTTATGGAAGCGCAAATGCCGGTCTCTTTTCGTCCGGATCATCAGTTTATGGTGGCGGTATCCGCTCGCGGTCATATCATTGGCGGTTTGTTTTACAGTTACACAAACAGCGACACGGTGTATATGGAAAAAATAGTGGTTTCCAACCGTTACCGACGCAAGGGGATAAGCGAAGGCTTGATGTATGAATTCTTTAACCGTTTACGCAGCGAACATGTCAAAACGGTAACCACGGGATTTTTAAGGCCGGAATATTTTTACCGTTTTGGCTTTAAGGTGGAACGGAAATACAGCGGATTGGTCAAAGACCTCACCCGGGATGAAGAACGGAACAGCGAACTTATTCAACAAGCTTCGAATTTCGACGAAGCTTAAAAGAAAGCGCGAAAGCCAGCAGAAGTAAAAATCCCGCGCTGGTCAGCGGAAAGCCGATGCCCACATGGTCGAAGAAAAAACCGGCCCATAATGGACCGAGTACCCGCCCCATGGCGGAAAAAGACTGGTTGAGACCCAGTACGCCACCCGTTCCCGCGTCATCGGCGTTTTTGGAAACCAGGGACATTACCGACGGATTATGCATTCCCAGGCTTACGGCCATCAGGCCGGCGGCGCCCACAAACAACCAGACATTGTCGAAAACCGGCATGATAAAAAAGGCGGTGGCGAGTAACAAGGTGGCCGCCATGATCAGGCGTTTTTCACCAAACCGGGCCGACAGTTTACCAATGAAGACACCCTGAATTAGGGCGCTGCACACACCGATAAAGCCAAACACATAACCGGCCTGACGGGCGTCAAAGCCAAACTTTCTTTCCGCAAATAATGCAAAAATCGTTTCCATGTTGGCAAAAGAGAGGCTGACCAGAAAAAAGATGGTGAACAGTAAACCCAGTCGCGGGTTTTTAAGCGCTTTAAAAAGTGTAACCAACCGATAACGGCTGAAGTCCGAGTGTTTGTGCTCGCCGGGTTTGAGACTCTCTTTTAAAGTGAACCAGGCCACGATAAAGGCGCTGAAAGATAAAATCGCCGCGGAAAAGAGCGGTACGCGGAAACCACCGAATTCCGTTAAAATACCACCTGCCGCCGGCCCCAGGATGAAGCCCAGCCCAAAAGCGGCGCCGACCATGCCCATGCCTTTTGCGCGATTACTATGGTCGGTTACATCGCTGATATACGCCGAAGCGGTGGGTACCGTTGCGGCAAAGATACCAGTCAGGATGCGTGAGGCGAACAACATCCACAACTCCGTGGAAAGCGCGAACCAAATATGGGTTAGCATGGTGCCCAGCAGGCTCATTAATATAATGGGGCGCCGGCCGATTCGATCGGAAACGCGGCCCCAGATCGGCGCGAAAATGAATTGCATCAGGCTGTAAACGGTAATCATCATAGCCATCACCTGGCCAACATTGTCGCCCTTTTCCAGAAACTGTTCCAGGTAAAACGGGATTATGGGGATGATCAATCCAAACCCGAGTAAGTCTATAAAAATTACCAAAAAAATAACGCTTAACGGAGTCAGTCCTGTTTTTTTCATATTAGACCATGTTTATGTTTGAAAGGCGGAAAAATACAAAAAAAATTTAAAGAATGCGAACCTCGTTTAGAATGAATTTCTTTTTTTGCATGCCCATAGCATGTAAATTGGTATTTTATCCGAACTTAACACACATGCGGAGGCAACATGGCAACTATAACATTAAAAGGCAATACCATTCACACATCGGGAACCTTACCCGGCCGGGGAGAACCCTTACCGGCTTTTAAACTAACCGGTGTGGATCTGCAGGATAAAACACAGGAAGATTTTAAAGGAAAGCGGCTGGTTTTAAATATTTTTCCCAGCCTGGATACGGGTATTTGTGCCGCTTCGGTACGCCGTTTTAACGCCGAGGCCGAAAAACTCGCCAATACGGTGGTGTTATGTATTTCGCGCGATCTGCCTTTCGCACATAAGCGCTTCTGTGTTACGGAAGGTCTGGAAAATGTTGTCAGTCTTTCCGAATTGCGAGATTTAGATTTTGGAGATACATACGGGCTGCGTATCATCGACGGACCGATGGCCGGCCTGTTATCCCGTTGTGTTATCGTAACAGATGCCGATCACAAAGTTCTCTATGCGGAGCAAGTACCGGAAATAGCCCAGGAACCGGATTACGAAGCCGCATTGAACGCTTTGGGTTAAACTTGGAACGGGGCTGTCCGGGGGGCGGCCCTTTTATCCTGTCTGTCGCGGGCACTTTTCCAATATAACACGCCACACGTACCGTTCCGCTTCTTCCCTTGTTGTGTGTTATTAAATCCAACCAAAAAGTATACAACATTCGAAAAATTGTATAAGAAGTTAAACCTAATTACATCTGACCTTTGTCATATAAATTTTTAACACAAAAAAGACGAAAAAGGAAACAAATCAATTAGGTAAACAAGGTTGGACACCTGATAGACTAGATAATTT
>RFFS01000191.1 GCA_003696775.1 Calditrichota bacterium | reverse complement strand
TGGATAAAACATTTAATATTTTTGAAGATGTGGATGCCACGGTATATCTGCGTGTAACAAATCTGCTGAATATTAAAAATGTGATAAATGTATATCAGGCAACCGGTAGTGCCGAAGACGATGGTTTCCTGACCGATCCTGACCGTTCCGATGCTTTTGTACGTGAAAGCGGCGGTGACGCATATATTGATATGTATAAAGCGATCAATTTAACCAATGGACAAGCCTATTTGGATGGTACGGGACGTGAACTGTTTGGTCATCCCCGTCAAATTATGTTAGGTGTGAAATTCGTTTACTAATAAGATTGTTCATTGTAGGTTTGATTACTTTTAAGGAGAAGATATGTTTAAAAATAGCTTAATGATTTTGTTGCTATCGCTACTTTGTGGCTTAGTGACAATACAGGCGAAAGAAAATCCTAAAGATGCGGTATCCAACGTATCTTTGGAGAAATCCAGTGCCGATAAACCCACCCGTACCATTTCGAATATAGGTAACTGGGGGTATTGGATTGAGTATGATGGCAAATCCGCTCATGACCCGAATGGTAGCTCCGGTGGTTTTTATCCCCGCGGTACCGCCGCGTCCATTTATCAGGATGGTATCATCTGGGGAGGCTATGTCTCCGGTGATCCCGATACATCACATCGGGCATTACGTGTAGGTGGCCAAACCTATGCCATAGGTACAACACCCGGATGGATTAACAGCGATGGAACCGCCGAAGATCCGAGTAGTCAACGGGTACGTATGTACCGGATTCGTACCGATTGGCGTAGTCTGAGTGAAAAAGATGCTGACGGTAATTACATAAATCTTGAAAAATTACGTCAGGATGCCGCAGAAATTTTTGTGACCTCTGCCGCTTCCGTTACCGAAGATCAAATGTTACAAGTATTGAACCAGTATGAAACAGATTGGAATGAGTGGCCGGTTGATTTGGGTGCCCCGTTTGTTGATGTGGATGGGGATGGATCGTATGATCCGGATGTGGATATCGCCGGTTTGGCTAATGCCGATCAGGTAATCTGGTTTGTTATCAACGACTTGAATGCCGGCAATGTTGCCAACCTCTACGGAGCAGATCCGATAGGGCTTGAAGTTCAGGTAACCATTTGGGCTTACAATCAACCCAACTCCACATTAGGCCAAATTTTATTTAAAAAATATAAGTTGATAAATAAATCTTCATTTCAGGTAGATTCCATGTTTGTAGCCCAATGGTCCGATCCGGATGTGGGTACTTATACGGATGACCTGGCCGGTTGTGATATTGAGAAGAGTATAGGATTTGCTTACAGCGGTTATCGTACGGATGGTGACTATTCGATTTTTGGTTTACCGCCGGCTGCTGTAGGTTATGACTTTTTTCAAGGCCCGCTGGTTAAAGGTGTGGCCGGGCAGGACCTCAATTTAAATGGTGTGGATGATGCTGAAGATTACGGTGTTTTTAATTTGAAAAAATCGGCAAAAGGCTATATTAACCTGCCGATGACTTCTTTCCTTTTCTTTGCTTCCGGCAGCTCCATTAGCGACCCGCCTCTTGGCGATTACAGTGGCACCAAACAATGGTATAACATGTTGAATGGGTATACGCCAACAGATGATCTTGCTAATCCGACTCCTTATACCATCGGTTCCGGTCCGGGTGTAGGTGAACCCACCAAATTCCCCTTAAGCGGTGATCCGTTTGCCGGTACGGGTGATTTGGATGGTACGGGAGTCAACCTGCCTCCGGGTGACCGTCGTATTGGTATGGCTTCGGGTCCTTTTACCATGGCCCCTGGTGATACGCAGGAAGTGGTTGTGGCCGTAGTCGGTGGTATTGTTAATGATCCTGCCGGTGATAACCGTAACGCTGTGGCTCAATTGAAATTGAATGATCGTTATGCCCAATTTCTCTATGATAACCTGTTTGAAGATGTGCCCAAACCTCCGGCACAACCTTCTGTAAATGCCGTGGAATTGGATGATGCTGTTGTTCTTGAATGGGGTAGTAATCCCTCCGCATTTGAGTTAACCGAAGCGCCGGGTTCTCTCGGTTTTGAATTCGAAGGCTACAATGTATATCAATTGCCAAGTGCCAATGCATCGAAAGAACAAGCTAAATTGATTGCCACTTATGATTTGAATAATGGTATTCAAATTATTCGTGGACAAAAGTTTGTTCCCTCGTTTGGCGATATTCTTACCGTGCCTCTGCAAAAAGGAACGGATTCCGGTATTAAACGCAACATTACCATTGATCGTGACTATATCAATGATAAACCGTTGTATGCCGGTAATACCTATTATTTTGCTGTAACGGCTTATAACTACAATCCCGACCCGGCCGTACCGGAGCCTTCACTGGAAAGTTCTTTGGCCGCCATCGTAGTGGTACCGCAAGGGGCCAAACCGGGTGAAAAAATTAACGCACAACCCGAAGATGCGTTGACAGTAAGTAAAGAAGCCACCAGTACGGGTGATGTCAGCGCCATTGTTGTAAATCCCAAAGCCTTGACAGGTCATTCATACAAAGTAACCTTTAACGATGAAAAACAATTCGTATTAGGTGATGCCCATACGGATTCTCTCGGAAATATCACCGGTTATGACACGCTGGGTATCTGGTATAAGTGGAATTTGTTGGATGTAACCGCGGGTGATACGCTTCTTAAAGACCAAACAAACCTGAGCGGTGATGATTCCTACACCATTACCGATGGGGTTATGGTCAAGGTAGAAGGCTCGAAAACGTTTGGGTATGCCGGTTGGGACTATTCCGGTAACCGTTGGATTTCCGGTGTTGACTGGGGTGGTCGCGGTTTATTCGGCGGTTTGGATGCCGGTTATAATTTCTTTGGTTCCACTTTGGGCGATCCGGACCTGAAACCAGTACAACTGGTCTTCCAGGATCAGGCGGATGTGGATGCCAACGGTTATATTAGTGAAGGACCTGTTTACCGTCGCGATAAAAGTTATGCTTTTGAAGCGATTGGTAAAATCCCGTTTGCCGCTTATGATGTAACCGATCCTGCGAATCCCCGTCGCTTAAACATCGCCTTTGTAGAGATGGATGGACAGGATGGCGCTCCGGCCAATAATATCTGGGATATGGGCTGGAACGGTACAGAATTTCCCGGCGATATTGGAGCCCGTGAATATATTTTCATCATGAACAGCGATTATAATGGCGGTGTGGATTATGATGATACTAACTTTGCACCCGCCGCTGATGTGTTGTATGCCATCTGGCCGAAAAACCGCGGTAGCCGTGGTTATCTGCTTGCGGAGTTCACCCTGGATATCATTGCCAATATCCCGAACGGCCCCTCCGATACATTTAGCTTCAGCACAGAGTCCTATATCAGTAATGATGCTGCTCTTGCCGCGGCTGATGTTGAAAATATTAATGTTTTCCCGAATCCGTATTATGCTTTCAACCCGGAAGAAACAAGCCGCTTCAGTCGCTTTGTTACCTTTAACCATCTCCCGGAAAAAGCAACCATCCGGATTTTTAACCTGGCCGGTGTACAGGTTCGTAAACTGGAAAAAGACGATCCGTCTCAGTTCTTCAGATGGGATTTACGTAACCAGTCCGACCTGCCGGTTGCCAGTGGTATGTACGTTGCACATATCGACATGCCTGACTTAGGAAAAACTAAAGTTGTTAAAGTTTTCATCGTCCAAAGCCAGGAAGTATTGAAATACTATTAATAGATGATGTGTGTAAAGTAATAGAAATACAAGGGAGAAAATAATGATAACAAAAAATAAGCTAAGCGGATTCATCGTATTCGCGTTGGTATTGGGCTTGGTCTCAATGACGTTCGCCGGAGATGTGGACCGAATCGGTACCGCCGCCGGTACACAATTACAGCAACCTGTCAGCGCACGTGATATTGCTCTTTCCGGAGCAAATATAGCCATGACGCAGGGTGTGGATGCTTTATATTGGAATCCCGCCGGTTTGTCCCGCTTAAAAGGGAATGCCATTGGGCAATTTTCCAATGTAACCATCTTTAACGATATCTCCATCAATTACCTTGCCGTGGGCGCTAATATGGGCGACTTTGGCGCGATAGGTTTCAGCATAAAAGCATTTGATTTTGGTGATATCCCTTTGACCACCAATCAGGATATGGATGGCGCATCCGGTAAAACTTTTTCACCGACATTCGCCACTACGGCCTTAACCTACTCCCTCAGCCTTTCGGATAACATCCACGTGGGTGCAACCGCTAAGGTCGTTTACGAAAGTATCCCCCGGGCAGAAGGTACAGCCATTGCTTTTGATGCCGGTTTACAGTATGACAATTTTGCCGGTATCAACGGCGTATCCTTTGGTATCTCCATTAAAAATATCGGTTCGGACCTGAAATACGCAGGCTCTGCCCTTACCGATGAAGTTCAACAGGATAATGGTCGTCAGGATGTTTTAACCCGTGAGGCAGCTTCCAACGCTTTGCCCGGTTCGATAGAAATGGGTGTGGGTTATACTTCCAATATCGATGAGCAAAATTCTTTAACCGTAATGACTATGTTCCAAAGCAATAACTTTGAGTATGATGCTTTAAGACTTGGCGCTGAATACAGCTTTGATAATTTTATCTACCTCCGTGGTGGGTATAACCTCACGGCTGCCAACAGTGAAGAACAGCTTTATACTTTTTCGCTTGGAGCGGGCATTACCTATAATGTTGGTGGAACGGACCTGACATTTGATTACGCATTCCGTCCGGTACAATATTTTAATTCCGACAACATTTTTAGTTTGTCTGTAGCATTCTAATATTATGTGCTTATTCTATAAGGCCCGCTTCCAAGCGGGCCTTTTTTTTTCCAATTGCATCATGAAACCTTCTATTTTATGTTTGGCATAGTTTGATATTAGGTTTACCTATGCTCTCGCCTTTTTTTAAAAAAATAAATGGGATTTATGATCGCCTGGAACATTCCTGGCATAGCTCAAAAAATACTCGTATGATTGGCAGCGGTGTCGTTATTGTTTATCTGTTGGTATTGTTATTAATAGTAGTAAACAAGGTCGCGCCTCTTCCAGGTTGGCTCAATATAATGCTGCCCGACAATATTTTTTATGCCATAAATATTGCATTTACAATGTTGTTATTTTTTGAAGTCATCAGTCTGGTATTTGCCCTGTCCCAATCCGTGGCGAACGCGGTGGGTAAACAGTTTGAAATATTATCTTTGATTTTTATACGACGTTCGTTTAAGGAATTTGTGAATATCAATATCCCATTTGACTGGATGAATTGGGATCATCCACTTTACCATATCGCTGCCGATGCCCTGGCCGCTTTGATTCTTTTCATACTGATCGCCGTATATTATCGCATCCAACATCATAAACCCATCGTTAACGATTTGGATGATCTGGCTCATTTTGTTGCGGCAAAAAAAGCAGTCGCGTTGATCTTACTGGGGGTTTTCATCTTATTGGGATTGTACGATTTGTTCGTCATTCGATCCGAGGTAACGCTTGATTATTTCTTCCATACTTTTTATACCATTTTGATATTCAGTGATATTCTCATCGTGCTGATATCCCTGCGCTATTGCACGGTCTATCCCGTGGTGTTTCGCAATTCAGGATTCGCGTTGTCCACCGCTATGATTCGCATTGCCCTGGGAGTGTCCTTTTACGAATCCATTGTGGTGGGCATGGGCGCCATGCTTTTTACGGTTTTACTGATCATCATCTATAATACCTACGAAAAAATATCAGGAACGCAACCAACGTAAAATTTCCGGAAGCGTGGCCCGTTTACCGGTCATTAAAATACCCACACGGAAGATTTTGGCGGTTATATTTATCAAAACGATAATAGTTGTGATAAGCAACGCTATGGAGGCGGCAATATCCCAAAATGGGACATCCCCAATGGATATGCGTGCAAACATGATGATCGGTGAGAAAAACGGAATATAGGATAAAGTGATAATGAGCGGGCTGTCGGGATTTTTGACGAGCATGGTCAACACCAATATGGGCACGATCAGCAAAAGGGTAATGGGCATGGAAGCCTGTTGCGCCTCCTGATCGGTGGTGCTGGCAACGCCCACGATGGCGTACAGGGCCGAAAAAAGAAAATAGCCGAGTACATAATAGATCACAAACCATATCATGGTTGCCGTGGAGAAGTGCAACACATTGGTGTCAAAAGCGGTAATTTGTGCCCCGGCAAAACGGATAGCGATGCCCACCGTAGCCCATAATATATATTGGGTCAGCCCTACCAATCCCTGCCCCAAAATTTTACCGGTCATCAACTGTACCGGCCGGGCGCTGGCCAAAATCACTTCCACCACTTTATTGGATTTTTCCTGTACTATGGATCGCATAATGCCGGTGCCGTACATAATTAGCGTCATATATAAAATCATGACAAATACAAAAATGGAAAAATATTCACTTTCAAAATCCGATTCGGACTCCTTACCGCTTTTATTGATTTTAATCGTTTGCAGGTCGATGGTGTGGGTTAATTTTTTAATCTTTTCCGGTTGCAGACCGCTGGAAAGCAGCCGCTTTTCCGTAATGATGGCTGCCACGGTTTTTTTCAATCCGATGGATACATCAAAGTCACCGGCGTTGCGTGTATAATAACGTACAACATTGCTGTCCATGACAGTCGGCGGCACATACAAAAATCCATCGATCACTTCCCGGGTAACCAGGTCCTTTTGTGCGGGGATCAAATTGTTGCCGGCTTTGGCTGAAGAGATGATGTTAAAGATATAGCGTGGTTGTCCTGTTTTCAGGGTATCGTCCAGCATACGCGGTAAAGAAGCGGCTACGGTGTTGGATGGATCGTAAACATTGATCACGGTGGGTTGAGAGCTTTCCATCTCGAGTAACAGAGCCGGTACCACGGTAAAACTGATCATCAGTATTGGTGTAAGTATGGTTAAGATGATAAAACTCTTTTTTAGTACGGTTTCCCTGTATTCGCGTTTAATAAAAACAAAAATTTTATGCATGTGTTTCTCCCGCTTCCCGAATAAAAATTTCATTTAAACTGGATTTTTGACTTTTAAAGGAAATGATGTCCAGTTTATCGGCAATGATTTTTAAAAATTCTTTACGCATGGCAGCGTCTTTTAACCGTATTTCCATATAATTGGCATATATGTCGGCCTTTTGGATCATGGGCAGTTCGCGGACAAAAGCGGCGTCGCCATTGTATTCCACTTGTAGTGATTGGGAACCGTAGCGTTGTTGCAGCTTATCCAGCGGGCCTTCAAGAACCAGGTGACCATGATTGATCATAAGAATCCGGTCACATAATTTTTCGGCGGTTTCCATCATGTGCGTGCTGAGCATGATGGCCCGGCCCTCGTTTTTGAGTTCGAGCATGATATCTTTTATCAAATTCGTGTTAACCGGGTCCAGGCCGGAAAAAGGTTCGTCCAGGATCAAAAGGGAAGGGTCATGCAACAGACTGCCAATAATTTGCACCTTTTGTTGCATCCCCTTGGACAGCGTATCCACTTTTTGATGCGCATGTCCGGCCAGGTCCAGGCGTTCCAGCCAACGCATGGCCCGCTGACGGGCGTCCGCAGGTGTCAAATTGTGCAGTTCACCGAGGAAAGTCAGCACATCGGCCACTTTCATTTTGGGATACAGGCCGCGTTCCTCGGGCAAATAACCAATGCGGTTCTTTAAATCCTCGTTCATGGAAGCTCCAAACAGATTGATACGGCCTTTATCCGGCACCAGGATGTTCATTATCATGCGGATGGTGGTACTTTTTCCAGCGCCGTTTGGCCCGAGGATGCCATATACAACGCCGGCATCCAACGTAAATGATATATCATCCACCGCAATGTGGTCGTTAAAGGATTTACTAACATGTTCAACTTTTAATAAGGGCATGGAACCTCCGCGTGGCCATCGTGTACATTGATTGCAACGACTATCTTTGTTAATTTAGTGTTTTACTTATTAGCAGGAAAACAGTTACGCATTCGCGATGTGCATACATACGCGTGCGATTAACTTAAGTTATACTTTCTACACAACAAACAGAAAATTATTCATGAATGCCCGGCCAATCCATTTTTTCCTGACAATAGCGTTGATTCCGATTGCCTTAATGGTTTCCGGCTTTCAGCCCGTCCGATACATCACCGTTCGTCATGCGGAAGCAGCCTTCAGTGACCAACAGATAGCGGTAACGGAAGAAGCGGGTCGCCTTTATATCCCTCTGGATATTTTCTCGGAAAAAACGGGCTACGGCATTTATACCAACGAACAAAAGCAAAAATGTGTTTTATACATCGAAGATGAAAAAGCCACCTTTACGGCGGATAATCCTTTTGTAATTTTAAACGAACGGGTTTGGCAACTTCCCTGGCAGCCACGCTGGCGGGAAGGAACCATGCAGGTACCGGTGGCCCTGTTGGAATCTTTATTCGGTGAAAACAACACCGTCCGATTACGTTTCGATCGTGAAAAAAACCTGCTAACCGTAAGCAAGGCGGAAAATGTCAATATTACGGATGTTGCCATCACGCCCAAGGAAAATGGAACGGTGATCAGTGTGCGTGTCACGGATGAATTTGAAAAAAGGGATATCTCCACAAAAATAACCAACGGTTGGTTCCATATAGAAATACACGGTGGCAAAGCGGTGGAAAGCCTGGCCGAACGTATCACACCGCGCGGTATTATCAGCAAAGTGGAAGTGATCCCCCTGGAGGGCGTGGTCTCCCTGGCGTTTCGTTTAAAAAAGCGTATCATCGATCGTGATATCACCCTTGATCCGGATAAGCGGTATATTTATGTCAGCTTGCGGACCAATGAAAAGGTTGCCGTGGAAACCCGGAATGAAGCGGCATTGGAAAAGCAAAAACGGGAATGGCTGATTGATACGATCGTCATCGATCCCGGACACGGGGGCAAAGACCCCGGCGCCATAGGTAAGGGCGGTGTGCGTGAAAAGGATATCGTTCTTGGCGTGGGCCTGAAGCTGGGCGCTATTATTAAGCGGAATTTCCCGGATATTAAAGTGGTGTACACACGTGATCGGGATGTCTTTATCCCTTTGCGTAAACGCACTCAACTGGCGAATGAAAACCGTGGTAAAATATTTATCAGCCTGCATTGTAACAGCAATCCGAATCATAAAGCGCGTGGCTTTGAAACCTATTTTCTCGGTGCGGATCAGGATAAAAATGAACAGGCGCGCAATACGGTGCTTAAGGAAAATGCTTCCATTCAATTTGAGGACGCTTCCGAGCGGGAACGTTATAAAGGGGTTAATTTTATCCTTGCCACCATGGCCCAAAGCGCGTTTATTCGTCAAAGCCAGTATTTGGCCACAACGGTGCAAAGTTCCATGGCACAGGGCATGAAACCCATCGGTTTGCATTCACGCGGAGTAAAACAGGGGCGCTTTTGGGTGATGGTGGGCGCCACCATGCCCAATATCCTGATCGAAATGGGCTTTGTTTCCAATCCGTATGAAGCAGGGATGCTTAAAAAGAGCGCCACGCAAATGAAAATCGCGCAATCGATTTTCGAGGGCATTAAAAAATATAAAAAGGATATAGAAGCGGCAATATGAGCGATGCGCGACCCATTGGTATTTTCGATTCCGGCATAGGCGGCTTAACCGTTTTGCGGCAGCTCCGCCGCCTGCTGCCCAATGAGCAACTGATCTATTTTGGCGATAGCGCCCGAATTCCTTACGGAACGAAGTCCAAAACGCTTATCGAGCGCTATGCCGTGGAAGACGCCGCTTTTTTACTGCAGTTTGACGTAAAGATGATTGTGGTGGCCTGCAATACGGCTTCGGCTTTGGCCATGGATGTGCTGAAACAACATCTGCCGGTTCCGGTAATGGGGGTGATTGAGCCCGGAGCCCTGGCCGCCGTGGAAAAATCCCGCAGCAAACACACTTTGGTGATGGGTACCAGCGCCACCGTAAAAAGCGGCGCTTATACCCGCGCGATTATGGAAAAGGATAAGGATTTTTATATTGCTTCGCGCGATTGCCCGTTGTTGGTGCCTCTGGTGGAAGAAGGCTGGCTGGAGGGTGACGTGACCATGTTAACGTTGCATGCCTATTTGGACGATGTGCTGACCGATGAAACCGATACCGTTATTCTGGGTTGCACCCATTATCCGTTGTTGGCGGCATCGATTCAAAAAGTGGTGGGCGAAAACGTTACGTTGATAGACTCCGGTTACGAAACGGCTTACCGGGTAAAAGCGTTGCTAAAAAAACACGCTTTAACCCATGAAGGCCGCAAAACCGCCGAAGATCAATTTTATGTAAGTGATAT
>RFFS01000190.1 GCA_003696775.1 Calditrichota bacterium | reverse complement strand
CTTTTACACACACCGCTTAAGACAAAATATTCTTTTTCATTTGATTTGTTTCTTGATATAAAAGTTTCACCTTTGGAATAGGTTTCAAATACAAGCCATTTCTCAATTTCCGAAAATGATTTTTCAGATATTGGGTAAATGTTTTTAATGATATTTTTTACAGTCTCGTTCAATTTCGATATTCGTTTTGTCAGGCTTGCCGGTAACGCCGAATATACATAATGATGGCATAGGGTGAAAATGGAAGCCCGCCTGTCTGTAAAAAAGGAAAATCCAAACCCTGTGCAATGCCATGCGTGTGTGAACGGATAATTTATACGCGTGGCTTGTCTTTACCTCCTCCCTCTGCTATATTGCAACAAGTAAAAAGTAAGTATGCCCATGACAGACCCTATTCGTTTAAATGGCTTGCGTTTTATACTCATCTTTTTACTGGCAGGATTGTCGGGCTGTGGTCATTATACTCCAAACCGGACGCAGTATATCGATGTTTCGATGCAGGCGCCGCAAGATACCCTTTACCGTTTGCCGCCGGACAGCGCCTATGAATGGGGCGATCCGTTTGTTTATGTGAATCAAAAAGGCGATACGGTGATCCCGTCGGGACTATACGCGGTGGGCTTTTGGGATACGGTAACCACCTGTCTGCTGGTCGTCCTGCCGGGTACGGCCTACGATAAGGTGGTGGGCGTGGATCGCCGGGGGCGGCGGTTATTCGATGTCTATTGGTATGACAACGGCCCGGATTACCCCCGCGATGGTTTGTTTCGTATCCGTCGTTATGGTAAAATCGGTTATGCCGATCGAAGCGGCCGGGTGGTGATACCCGCCCGTTATGCCTGTGCCGATCCTTTTTACAACGGCCGGGCCCGGGTCGCCCTGCAATGCGTTTCCGTGCCGCCCGCGGAACGGGATAATACCCGTGAACATACGGTGATTTATAACGCGCGCTGGTTTTATATTGATACAAACGGGCGACGTGTGCGCTGAAAACCCGGACGAAACGACACAATTATTATCCGGAGTATGCGGACAAAACCGGGTGGGCACGGAACCCCGGCCATCACATCGTTATGGAGATGCCAGCGCCTTTTTTCGATATGTGTATAATAAAAATGATAAACAATGAAGGGAAATCCCATGCGTATTGAAGCCTCCTCTCCAGAAGATTATCTGGCGCAACTGCCGGAAGAACGGCGCATTGCCGTCAGTCGTCTGCGCGATATCATTCGTCAAAAAATCCCGGAAGGTTTTGAGGAGACCATGCTATACGGGATGATCGCCTACGCGGTCCCGTTGTCCCGTTACCCGGCGGGTTATCATGTCCGCCCCAATGAACCGCTCCCCTTTATCAATCTCGCTTCGCAAAAAAATCACATCGCTCTATATCACATGGGGCTGTATGCGGATCAGGCATTACTGGACTGGTTTCTTGACGCCTGGCCCCGGCACAGTCAGTCCAGGCCGGATATGGGAAAAAGCTGTGTGCGTTTTAAAAATCCGCGAACCATTCCCTTTGCGTTGATTGAACAACTGATTCCCAAAATGAGCTGCGATCGATGGATTGCCCTGTATGAGGCGCGGATCAAAAAGGGCACGCGATGAAAATCTTTATCATCGATTTTAGCCCCCGGCCGGAATTGGAGGCACTATGCCGTGCCGCGGGACACACCGTGCAAACGGAACGCCATGACGGCGCGCGGGCCTATCGCGATACAAAAACGTTTATGCCTGATGTTATTGTAGTGAACTACGCTGATAAACCCTCGCATGGTCGGCTGACGGCGCAAAAGATCAGGCAACGTAAAGCGACCGCCCCGATTCCCATCTGGTTTGTGGACGGCACCGGGGCCGATAATGCCAAAATACAACCCTGGGGCCGGGCGCTGCCGCGCGCGGAACTGGAAACTCTTATCCGGAATACAACACCTTGAACCTTGCCGATACCCCTTCACCGCCCTATTATGTGGTCATTTTTACTTCCCTGCGTCAACCCGGCGATGACGCGGCCTATGCCGCCATGGCGGAAAAGATGCGGCAACTGGCTGCCGAACAGGAAGGCTTTCTCGGAATGGAGAGCGCGCGTAATGATGTGGGCATAACGGTTTCGTACTGGAAAGACCCGGCCGCCATCCGGGCCTGGAAAAACCATGTCGAACATGTGGCCGCCCGGCGCCTGGGCCGGGAAAAATGGTACAGCCGCTTTATCGTGCGTGTGGCCCGCGTGGAAAAAGAATACCGTTTCGATCGCTCCGATGAGGCGATGTAATTTATCCGCTTCCAAAAAATTGCCCCGCGCGCAAATATGGTGTACATTTGTACACAAACAAGTAAGGAGCTGCCATGTATCTCAAACACCTTTATCGCACGGGATTTTTGGACTTTTACCGCGTCGCCACGGATGCGACGCCTTTGGAGCGGCCATATTATGAGGGCGGCGTGCGCGCCGGATTTCCCTCGCCCGCGGATGATTTTAGCGAGGCGGCCATCGATCTTAACCGGGAATTAGTCAAAAACCCCGCTTCCACATTTTTTTGCCGGGTAAGCGGCGACTCCATGCGTGATGTGGGCATTGGCGACGGGGATTTGCTGGTGGTGGATAAAAGTTTGCAGCCTCGGGACGGCAGCATCGCCGTTTGTTTTATCGACGGGGCTTTTACTCTGAAGCGCATCAAAGTGGAACGCGATTGCTGCTGGCTGATACCGGCCCATCCCGATTATGAGCCGATCCGCGTAACGCCGGATAACGAGTTTGTTGTCTGGGGCATCGTCACCTATTCCATAAAGGCCTTTTGATGTTCGCGCTGGTGGATTGCAACAATTTTTATGCTTCGTGTGAGCGGGTTTTTCGTCCCGATTTGAACGGCAGGCCGGTGGTGGTGCTTTCCAATAACGACGGCTGCGTGATCGCGCGCAGCAACGAGGCCAAGGCCCTGGGCATCCCCATGGGCGCGGCGGCTTTTAAATACCGCGCCATCTTCGAAAAACACGGGGTGCATGTATTCTCTTCCAATTATGCTTTGTACGGCGATATGAGCGGACGGGTGATGCGCCTGCTGGCCGGGTTTACGCCCGATGTGGAAATCTACAGCATTGACGAAGCCTTTTTAAAGCTGAACCCGTTGCGGAAGGACGAGTATCCGGCGTTGGGCCGGGCGATACGCCGCCGTGTTACCCGCGCCACGGGCATTCCCGTCAGCGTGGGCCTGGCGCCCACCAAGGCCCTGGCCAAGGTGGCCAATAAAATCGCCAAAAAATTCAGCGATCGCACCGGCAGTGTCTATGTGATTGACAGTGAAGCCAAGCGACTGAAAGCGCTTCAGTGGCTGAAAGTGGAAGATGTATGGGGCATTGGCCGTAACCACGCCCGTCGGCTGAGAGAACGCGGCGCGTACACAGCGTATGACTTTACCCGACTGCCGGATGCCTGGGTGCGTACCACGATGACCGTAACCGGCCTGCGCCTGAAGCGGGACTTGCAGGGGGTACCCACCTTGATGCTTGAGGAGATGAAGCCTAAGCAAAATATCGCCACTACCCGATCTTTTGACAGCGATTACACCGACTACGCGCAACTGCATGAACGTGTGGCCACCTTTGCCGCCAGTTGCGCGGAAAAACTGCGCCGGCAAAAATCGCATTGCAACGCCCTGATGGTTTTTATACACACCAACGGGCACCGTAAGGAGCAACCGCAGTACAGTCGGAACACATTGGTGAAACTGCCGTATCCCACCCATTCATCCATGGAACTGGTGCGTTTTGCCACAATCGGTTTACGACGTATCTTTCGGGAAGGGTATCGTTACAAAAAGGCCGGCGTCATCGCCATGGATATTACCCCGGTGTCGGCCACGCAAACCGGCCTGTTCGAAAATTCCGATCCGCGGCATGAAAAGCTGATGAACGCCGTGGATCGCATCCTGAAGGAATTCGGTCCGGAAAAAATCAAAGTGGGCAGCCAGGACCCGCAACGCACCTGGAAAATGCGGCAGGAACGGCTCTCGCCGCGTTACACCACCCGTTTGTCGGATATATTGGAGATCAACGTCTGATGTGCTTTTACACCAAACAAACCCACGATGCCGTACAGATCCAAAATCGCTTTAAGGCAACGCCGGAGAAAGGCGCGGAAAAGGCGCTGGCCCCGCGCGAGGCGATCAACGGCTTTACCTATCCCCCTGTGCCGGCGCTTATAGATGAGGCCCCCAACCGTATCCGGGCGCTGCATTGGGGGCTGATTCCCCATTGGGCGAAAGACACGGCCATACGGCAATATACCCTGAACGCCAAAATCGAAACCCTGACGGAAAAACCGTCCTTTCGCGATTGTGTCAACAACCGTTGCGGAATCATCGCCGACGGTTTTTTTGAATGGCAATGGCTGGACGTGGCGGGTAAACGAAAACAAAAATATCTGATCACACTGCCCGATAACGGTTTGTTTGCTTTTGCCGGTATCTGGTCACGGTGGAGCGATCCGCAAGACGGCAGGGTATGGCATACCTGCAGCATCATCACCACGGAAGCGACCGGTCTGATGCGGGAAATTCATAACCGCAAAAAACGCATGCCGGTTATTTTAACCCCGGATAATGAACAGGCCTGGCTAAACGGCGCGCCCCTTGCCGATTTCGCCCGCCCGGATGTGGCGTTGGAAGCCCGACCGGTGTAGATGCGGCGGGTAAACCGTCCAAGAAAGCCCAAAAAGAAAAGACAATCATCAAAAAAATTGGGAGAAAAGATGAAAACAATGACCTGCAAACAGCTAGGTGGCGCCTGCGACAGGCAATTTCAAGCCGAAACCTTTGAAGAAATGGCGGAGATGAGCAAGCAGCACGGCATGGAGATGTTCCGCCGGGGCGACGCGGCTCACCTGCAAGCCATGCAAAAAATGCAGGAACTGATGAAGGACCCGCAGGCCATGCAGGCTTGGTTTGAGGCCCGGCGCCGGGAATTTGACGCTTTGCCGGATGACGATGCGCCGGTTTAATCCGTGGCCTGCCAAAGACGCAGCAGCAGTTTTTTATGCAAGCTGTCGATGGTATGCGAGGAGGCGTTGGCGCGGTTGGCGATGAAACAAAAAGCAATCAACCGCCCGCCGGACGTGCTCATATAGCCGGCCAGGGAGCGGACGCCATTGATCAGGCCGGATTTGACGCGGGCATTGTTCTCCAAAGGCGTGCCCCGGCCCCAGCGCTTAAAAAAACCGCCGCTGCTGTCGTTCCCGGCGATGGAAAGCGTGTTGTAAAAATCCCCGAACCAGGGCGACCGTGCGGCCAAGCGCAGCAGCGATGTCATCAGGCGCGGGGTGACGCTGTTATCCGGTGAAAGGCCGCAGGCGTCATAGGCGCGCAGTCCTTCCGTGTCGATCTTTTTTTCTTTTAAGAAGGCTTTCAACGCCCGGGCAAAACCCCTGTCCGAGGCCGGAAAACCCATCGCCCGCGCCGCTTCTTTTCCTGTCGCCTCGGCATAGAGGTTAAAACTGCGTCGATGCACCACTTCGATGATGGTGCGCAAGGGCGGACTATGAAAGCGGCGCAGCAGGCGGACGTTATCCGGCAATGCCTGACGGCTTGTGCCGGTTCCGCCGCTAACGGCAATCCCGTTGGCGATCAATGTTTCTTTGAGCTTTTGCGCGGCAAAGCGGGCGGGGTCGGGAAGGGCGCCTTTGATGCTAAAATCCCTGCCGGCGGGGATACTGCCCCGCAACACGGCCTGTTGGCTGCCCGGCGCGGCGTAAATATAGCCCTGGTCGCCACTGCCCCTGGCGCCGGTTAGCATGTGGTTCTCAAAAATCAGGTCGGGAAGGACGGGGTCGGTGCGTAAAACACGGGCGGGCCGTCCGATTGGGCCGGGCCGGAACCACAAATGATAGAGATTATCATGGATATTTAAGGCTCCCGCTCCCGCGCCATAGTAATTACCTATATCCATCCAGTTCCAGTTGCCGGGCGTGCGCTGTTCCGGAAAGCGGCTGATGTTGACGCGTATATCGCCGTGAATTTTGTGTATGCCCGCGGCATAAACCGAGTTATATAAACCGCGCATCAGACTGTCCAGTCCCGGGTTGCCCGGAATGCGGTCGCTGCCCCAGGTGGGATCGCCGCCGCCCCAAATAATCAGGTTACCGTTGAGCACGCCGTCCGCCGTAAGCGCGCCATCGTATAAAAGCCGGGTTTCAAAACGGAAATCGGGGCCCCGTTTATCCAGCGCCAGAGCGGTGGTCAACAATTTAAATACCGAAGCCGGTGTGAGCGCGGCGTCGGCGTCCAGTTCCAGCAAAGGGGTACCGTCATCCACATACACGGCATGCAGGCCCCATTGGGCGTGGCGCAGAGTGGGTTGTTTTTTTTGAAGCCGGGCCCAGTCGGGCACCGGGTTGCCGCTGTATAACAGAGATGGTAAAATCAATAACCAAAAGACCATCGGACGATCAGAATTCCTTAAAAATGATATCACGTTTTTTCAATTCCCACATATATTCCCAACCGGGCACATGGAGTTCCTGTTGCAAAACGCCGCGGTCTTTTATTTTTCCGTTTAGAATCATTTGTAGCGTAATGGCCACGGGGAAGGCGGTTGTGCGCATCATGGCGGTTAATCCGGCCGATTTGTCGCCGTACTCCACCGCTTCGAAGGTCAGGGTTTTGGCGCTGCCTTCTTTTTGCCCTTTTACGGAAACGCGAATCAGAACCACATCATCGCTTTCGTAATGCAGGTTGGCGTCTAACAGGGCTTCAAAAGCATCACGGGGAGTGACTGTGGCGCCGCCCAGGGCTATTTGTTTGTGCTCATCGGTAAAGCCCAGCTCCATCATGGCTTTCATTAAGGCGGCATGGCCCGGATAGCGGATGGTTTTATAATCCAGATGGGTCACGCGCCCGGCAAAAGTTTCGGGCAGGGTCGAAGTACCGCCGCTGGTATAAAATGCTTCAAGCTGATTGAAAGTATGGGGAAATTCCAGATGTTCCAAACCGGTCATCGGTTCCACAACGGCCTTATGGCCGTCACGCAAAATAACAACCGGTTCAATGTATTCGTTGATCAG
>RFFS01000189.1 GCA_003696775.1 Calditrichota bacterium | reverse complement strand
GTTGGGGTGCTTTCCCCACGATTGAAATCGTGGGTTAGTTCTATGGACCGATGGTACTCCGAAAGGGATGAAACACAAGGCAGACGGTCGGTATAGGGCTGGGGGCATGGAATTAACTCATGACTTTAGTCATGGGATACAGGTCCAATCTGATTCACAAAAAAAAATCATACTTTCTCAAGGCGCAGAAGATAATAGCGTTTGGTGTCACAAAAATGCCCGGGATCGATGGTCTTGATATTATCCGATAGTTTCTTTTCCCATTCCTCTAACAATTCCTCCAGAAAATAATGTTTGGCGGGATGTTTCTGTTCCAGTTTGGTTGTTAAAAAAGCGAATAAGGATTGTCCGAAACGCGTAGCGAGAAAATGGGCAAAGTTCAGGGTTGCGCGGATATGGTCGGAAATATCTTCCCGGTGGGTCATGGTAAAGGGCGCGTCGTTCAAAATTTTTTCAAAAGCCGCCCACCGGTGTCCGGAGGCCTCATGTGCATCGCCTGTCCGGAAATAATCGACGATGATGATTTCATTGCCTTTGTTCAATAAACCGTCACAGATATGCAATGCCGTGGAGGCATCTATATATTGAAAGGATTCCGAAAAGATGATCGTCTCAAAGGCGCCCTGGTAGGATGCCGCATCAATATCCTGAAAACGGGCATGGATGAGCGGTACGTCGGGTTGTTTGTGTTGTATGTATTGTATCTGGTTTTTGTCCGGAGTAAGTCCGGTGGGATGATAGCCGCGCCGGACCAGCATGTTCAGCAAACCGCCCATGCCGCAGCCCACATCCAAAACCCGGCTGTTTTTGGGGGCTTGCATGGTATCCAGCAGGTGTTCCGCGTATCTTATTTGAGCATGACGTAACATATCAAAGCTAATGGATGAGCCGCCTAAGTCCGGATCATCAAAATAGCCGTAATGCAGAAAGTCCGTTTGCAGGATGCGGTCATAAAGCTGCAGTTGCGGATCGGCCGCGCCGCGGGATACAGGTTGTTTGTTTTTGCGTTTATGCGCTTTAAGCCAGTGTTGAGGCGCCAATATTTTTTTTAACCACGGTTTCATATCCATTCCTTTTAACTCACAATTTTTAAGATACATTAGCGGCCGGTTTTTTCAAAATAACCCGTTTTCATGTAAACTTTATCGGTTTTCATAAAAATAAATTCCTTATATTTGAATGAACTGCGCGTGACAATCACATGACCATTAAAAATCAAGGGAGAACATAATGGCCAAATATAAAATTGCCTGGTTGCCGGGAGACGGCGTGGGTAACGATGTTATGGAAGCGGCCCGCCTGGTGCTGGACGCCTTGCATTTCGACGCGGAATATATCCATGGTGATATCGGCTGGGAATTCTGGAAACACGAAGGCGACCCGCTGCCTCAACGCACCATCGATATGATGAAAGATACGGACGCGGCCTTATTCGGCGCCATCACTTCCAAACCAAAGGAAGAAGCCGCGGAAGAACTGGATGATCATCTGAAAGACAAAGGGCTGGTCTATTTTTCTCCCATCGTGCGTTTGCGCCAGACGTTCAATTTGCACACCAATTTACGGCCGTGTAAAGCCTATCCGGGCAATCCGCTAAACCTGAAGGAAGGCATTGATCTAGTGGTTTTTCGTGAAAACACGGAAGGCATGTACGGGGGTGTGGAGTTCCACCCCATCCCACAGGAAGTGTTTGATGTATTGGATAAAAATCATCCAAAAATGAAAAAATTCAAGGATTACGGTCTGGAAAATCTGGCCATGTCCACCCGCATAATGAGCCGCCAAAAATGCGCCAATATCGTTACGCAGGCTTTTGAATACGCTAAAAAACACGGCTACACATCCGTGACCGTGGTGGATAAGCCCAATGTTCTGCGGGAAACCGGCGGACTGATGGTACGCACCGCCCGTGAAGTAGCCAAAAATTATCCGGGTATCGAATTGTGGGAAACCAATATCGATGCCCAGGCTATGTGGCTGGTAAAAAACCCCATGGATTATGGCGTGATGGTGGCGGAAAACATGTTCGGTGATATTCTGTCCGATCTGGCCGCTCAATTGGTCGGTGGCCTTGGATTTGCCTCAAGCGGAAATATCGGCGATGATTACGCTGTGTTCGAACCGACTCACGGCAGCGCGCCGAAATACGCCGGGAAGTACAAGGTGAATCCCATGGCCATGCTGCTGACTTCCAAGCTGATGCTGGACTGGCTGGGTGAAAAAGATATGGCCGATAAACTGGAAAAGGCCATTGCCACCGTTATTCGTGAAGGTAAAGTTAAAACCTATGATATGGGCGGCAGCAACACCACCTTGGAAGTAGCCGAAGCCGTGGCCCAAGCGCTTTAAAATGTACCGTCATTTTTGTACGGCCGTCACCTGTATGGACGGCCGTATTCAATTACCGGGAATCGCCTTTTTGCAGGAATACTTCAATGCGAAGTATGTGGATACCATTACGGAAGCCGGGCCGATCCGCATTTTGGCGGAACAAAAGGAGCCGCGTCTGTTGCAATCTATCCTGCAGCGTGTTAAAACTTCCGTGGAAGTGCATAATTCAGAAGGGATCGCCGTCATCGGTCATTATGACTGCGCCGGCAACCCGGTGGATAAGGCAACGCAAATCAGGCAAATTGAAGCAAGCCGAAAGTTTTTAAAAGACATCTATCCCCATGTGCCGGTAATCGGTTTGTGGATTGATGAAAACCAACAGGTGCATCTGACCCATGAAGACATATAGCGTAATAATACATGAAGTAGGCCCGCGTGACGGTCTGCAAATGGAAAAAACAACCGTGCCGACGGAAACCAAGATCCGGTGGATTGAACAACTGATCGCGTCGGGTGTGGATATCATTCAGATCGGTTCGTTTGTACACCCGAAATATGTGCCGCAAATGGCCGATACCGATGAGCTGTTTCGTTATTTTAGCCAGCCCGGTAAAAAACCGGAAAAAGTCACTCTGTCCGGATTGGTGCTTAACGAAAAAGGCTTTGAGCGTGGCATGGCCTGTGGCGTGGATATGTTTTGTATGGGCGTTTCCGCCAGCGAAACTCACAGTATGAAGAACACCCGCATGTCCACGGATGAAGCGCTGACCCGCATTCTGGCCATCGCCCGTCTGGCCCGCGAGGCCGGTAAACAGGTACAACTTTCGGTGCAATCGGCATTCGGCTGCGGTTACGAAGGCCCCATCGCCAAAGAAAAGGTGATGAAAATTGTCCGTCGTTATATTGATGAGGGCTTCACCTACATCAGTCTGGCCGATACGGCCGGTCATGCCGATCCGGAACAGGTGCGCGATCTGTTTGAGAGCGTGGGCGCCTTATCCGATCGGCTGGAATTGACGGCACATTTTCATAACACCTATGGCATGGCCATTGCCAATTGTTACGCGGCTGTTTCGGCCGGTGTACAGACTCTGGAGGGTTCTTTTGCCGGACTGGGCGGGTGTCCGTTTACATCGGTGGCCGGCGGCAATGTCTGCACGGAAGACCTGGTGCACATGTTGCAGCGCATGGGACGCCGTAAGGATATCCGTCTCGAAGCATTGATCGAAACGGCCCGCGAGGCAGCTTCCTTTTTTCAGCGCGAACTGCCGGGCATGATTTATAAAATCGGTTCCATAGACCAACAATTTAAAAAGGAGGCATAAAGGACACAGCCATGAAATTACTGGATAACATTCGGGTACTGGATTTAACCAATGTCCTTTCCGGGCCGTTTTCCACGGTTCATTTGGCTCTGTTGGGCGCGGAAGTGATCAAGGTGGAAAATCCCAACGGCGGCGATCTGGCGCGCAAATTGGGAAATAAGCCGGAATACAACCAACAGTTGATGGGTACCAGTTTTCTGGCGCAAAACGCCAATAAAAAATCGATTACCCTCAATTTAAAACATCCAAAGGCCAAGGAAATATTTAAAGAGCTGGTGAAAACCGCGGATGTGGTGGTGGAAAACTTCCGTCCGGGTGTTATGAAGCGCCTCGGTGTGGGATACGATACCCTGAAAACCATTAATCCCAAACTGATATATTGCGCCATATCCGGTTTTGGTCAGGACGGGCCGGATTCCCTTAAACCGGCCTATGATCAGATAATTCAGGGACTGAGCGGAGTCATGGCCATCAATGGCGATGAACGGCTTAACCCGCTGCGCGCCGGATTCCCCGTATGTGATACCGTGGGTGGTCTGAATGCCGCCTTTGCCATAATGGCCGCCTTGTTTTACCGGGAACGTACCGGCGAAGGGCAGTTTATCGATGTGGCTTTGCTGGATTCCATTATGCCGTTGATGGGCTGGGTGGCCGCCAACTGGTTGATCGGTGGCAAGCCGCCGGTGTTGATGGGTAATGATAACTTCACCGCCGCGCCGTCGGGCACCTTCCGCACGAAGGATGGCTACATCAATATCGCCGCCAACAAACAGGAGCAATGGCACAGCGTCTGCGATGTGCTGGGCGTGCCGGAACTGAAAACCGATCCGCGTTTTGAGGAACGCGACACCCGCAAAGCCAACCGCAAGGAATTGACGCCGCTGCTTGAAGAAAAACTGACACAACATCCCACCGATTATTGGGTGGAAATACTGAATGCCCACGGTGTGCCTTCCGGCGCCATTCTGAGTTTACAGGATGCGCTGGTTCAACCGCAAATCGAGCACCGACGCACCCTGGATACGGTTGAAGAAGAGGGGATCGGCCCGCTTAAACTGTTCAATGTGACGGCCAAATTCGAGAAAACCCCCGGAAAAATCGAAACGCCGCCACCGCGCCTTTCCGCCCACACCCGTGAAGTATTGACGGAACTGGGTTACAGCGATGCGGATATCGACGGGTTTAAGGAAGATGGCGTGCTTTAACACGCTGCATGGGCATCACTCATCAAGGTAAATGCGGGCAATTTGCCATTGCAGGGTACTGTCGTCAAAGCTCAATACCACCCGATCGGCATTATCCAGCTTAACGGCAAAATGGTAGTGACGGTCGTACCCTTTTTTGCGTACCCAGAAACTGTTCCATTGCCGAACTTTGTACACCCGTTCATTCCATTTAAATCGTAAGGGGCGTACACTGTTTTTCCCGAAATGGGTGATGACCTCGATAGGTTCATGGATATCAACTACGCGCATATTTTTTCAATATAGGTGTTCATT
>RFFS01000032.1 GCA_003696775.1 Calditrichota bacterium | reverse complement strand
GACCGATACCTTTGCTTTGATAAAATGTTTGGATGGCCCGATAATAAAAGCTGAATTGAATGAAGTTGTAATAAAATTAGAAAGAAAAATTCCGTTAATGTTAGCTTTTCTAAAAAGCATGGGCGGCGCTCTAAAGGAACCTCCCTTATGGGGGGATACGGCCCTGGATATGATGTATCCTTTTGAAGATCTTGAAAAATATGTGAATCAATGGATACCATTATCTGAAATAGAACTTCAAGAAAAGGTGATTTTATCTCAAAGTGGTTTTGTGGTGCATCGGAATCCGCAATACCATTTCATTTTTAAAACCAGTGATTTTGGGCCCGCTTATCAACCCGGACATTCTCATTGTGATGCCCTTGCGTTTACTTTACATGTGGAAGGCGAACCCGTATTTGTTGATTCCGGTTTGGCAAATTATCGCAATACGTCTGTCAGGCGCTACGCGCGTTGCACCACTGCGCATAATACGGTTTTTATAAATGGACTGGAACAAGCCGAATGTTGGCATGCCTTTCGGATGGCTCGCCGTATATCGACTTCCCCACCAGATATTAAACAAGGGGAAAAAGCATTTTCTGTAACGGGTTGTTATTCTCATAATTGGGGCCCCTCTTCAAAGCGCTATCAACATTCCAGAACAATTACCTTTTTTGACGGCTATTGGTTAATTGTTGATGAGATAACCGGAGGCGAAAAGTTGGAAGCCCATAGCCGTTTCCATTTGCATCCCGATTATAAGGTAAATATACGGCACGAGTTTTTAGAATTGTCCAACGGGAAGCAAAATTTATTTTTTGTTTATAAAGGTGCAAGAATACGCTTTTCTTTAAAACACGGCCATTATTATTATAATTATGATAAGGATTGGCAAAATATCGTCATTGAACTCTCGTCTTCAGTTGCTCAAAAAATAAAGATGTCTTATGTTATTTCTTTACCTGAAAAATGGAAAGATGCCCAAAAACTTGTGGCTGACCTAAATCTGTAAAAAAAACTGAAATACATGAAAATCCTTTATCTGTCTCAATATTTTCCGCCGGAAATGGGCGCGCCGTCCGCTCGTGTATATGAACTAGCCCGACGTTGGGTGAAACAGGGTATGGAAGTAACCGTTTTAACAGGCTTTCCCAATCATCCCACGGGAATTATTCCAAAAGCATACCGCGGGCGGTGGTTTATGCGTGAAGATAAAGAGGGTATCCGCGTGATGCGTACTTTTTTGTATGCCACGGCTAACAAAGGTTTTCTCAAACGAATCCTTTCCTATCTCTCTTTCATGATCTCCGGTATCATTCAAGGTGTTTGGCGTACCGGAAAGCAGGATGTAATAATCGCCAGCAGTCCGCAATTTTTTGTAGCGGTTGCCGGATGGGTGATCAGTCGCTTTAAAGGCATCCCCTTTATTTTTGAAGTCCGCGATTTATGGCCGGAATCCATTGTCCAGTTAGGACAGCTTAAAAATAAATGGATTATACGCATTCTTGAAGCCATGGAAATGTATTTATACCAACATGCCGTTCGTGTAATAACCGTTACAGATACCACGGTGGAAATCTTACGATCAAGAGGCATCCCCGGAGAAAAAATTTCGGTAATTAAAAACGGCGTGGATTTAAATCTTTTTACCTCACATGAAAATTCTGAAGCGACCAAAAAGCGACTTGGATATTTCGATAAATTTATCGTTTCGTATATCGGAACGCTTGGACTTTCCCATGCCAACAATGTAACCTTGCAAACAGCGGCGCTCTTGCAGGAATCCCATCCGGATATCCTCTTTTTGCTGGTGGGTGAAGGAGCGGAAAAAGAAAGTTTAATTGAAACGGCAGAAAAGGAAAACTTAACCAATGTGGTTTTTTTAGATCAAATATCCAAACAGGAACTGCCCGCCTATTATAATATGTCGGATATAGTGTTGGTTACCTTGCGGGACCTTCCTTTATTTCGTCATGTTATTCCTTCCAAAATCTTTGAAATAATGGCCATGGCCCGTCCTATGATTATCGCTGTTGATGGAGAAGCGCGCGCTATTATAGAAATAGCGCAAGCGGGTATTTTTTGTGAACCGGAGCATCCTCAAGCTCTTAAGGAAGCCGTTTTATCTTTTTATAACAATGCCCATTTGGCCTGTACGTATGGAAAGAACGGGCGGCGTTTTGTTGAGGCTTTTTTTGACAGGGATAAATTGGCCGATGATTATTTGGAAATATTAAAACAAGTACTGAATTAATCTGATTGAAAATAAAGGAAACACATGCGTAAATGGTTTCTCGGGTTCTATCTCCCCTTTATTCTGGCTGCCTCCAACCCGACTTCCGTCCCCTTACATCATCCTGTTTATGAATTTTTACAGCGGATGGAAGCGCTGCATATCACAGCGCGATTGATGGATGGCGCGCAACCCTACAGCCGGGGGCGGGTGGCCGAAAAACTGGTTGAGGTTAACGAGCGACGGGAACAACTGACCGCCCTGGATCGGCGGCGGCTGGATGACTTTCTGCTCGATTTCCGTTATGAAATCGATGCTACTAAAAAAAATGTTCTGATTCCAAATGGACAAAATTGGTATTCAACGCTTGCTTCCTGGCAAAATTTCAAAAACGATTTTTTCCGCGTTTTAAGCCAACGCTATCCCGAAGAAGAAAACCATCTCTTTATCTGGGAAAAAGGCGACAGCGCTTTTTATATGGACTACCGTCAACTTTTTACTTACGACGGTCGATCAGACGGGCCGCAACGCAATGCCAACGAGCAAACCTATTTGTTCCGCGGCAGCTTCGGGGCCTTTGCCTATCAATGGCAGGTGAGTTTACAGGCCGCCCGCGGCGACAGGGCCTTTCGGCAAAACGACCCTTTGTTTAAAGGCACATTTATTCAGGACAGCGAAAGCGGCTCCACCACATTTGCCGACCGCACCGGCGGGGAACTGGCCTGGGCCACACGGCCTTTTATCATCGGATTTGCTCAACAATCGGTGCAATGGGGGCCCGGTGTCTCCGGCAAACTGATCCTTTCCGACTATGCCGAAGCATTTCCTTATATTTTCATCGATAAAACATGGAGTTGGGGACGGTTTACCATGCTGCATGGCAAACTACAATCTTATTTAAAAGAAACCCTGCCGGACGGTACCCGACTCTATCCGGATAAATGGCTGGCGGCTCATCGGCTGGAAATCGCGCCATTGGAACATTTTTCCTTCGGTCTGAACGAAATGTTTGTCTATGGCGACCGCTATGCCGACTGGAGCTATCTTTTCCCGTTGAATTTTTACCGGGCGGTGCAACACAAACTGCGTGACCGGGACAACGCCACCATTGCCCTGGATGCCGAATGGACACCGGGCGCCGGTGTGCGCCTTTATGGCGCCGTTTTCATCGATGAAATGAAGTTCGACAGCCTGGGCACCGACTGGTTTGGTAACAAACACGCCGTGCAGGCCGGTTTGCAATGGCATGATCCGCCGGGACTGGCAAACAGTCGTCTTACCATTGAGTATGTGGCGCTGAGACCCTGGGTGTACACCCATAAATTCCCGATTAACCGTTACATTACCGATGGCCGTTCACTGGGGTATTGGGCCGGCCCCAACAGCGAGGTATGGTACGTGGCTTTACAAAAAGACTGGCACGCGCGCTTGCGTACCACCGTTAGCTGGCGGCGCTGGCGCAAGGGATACAACCCGACGGATGAAAACGTGGGCGGCGATATCCTGCTGGGTCGCAGTCAGTTGTTGGGCGCTCAAACCCAACCCGTGGAACAAAGCGCTTTTCTGGGCGGGGATTTACGCGTGCAATGGCAAAGCGCCCTGGATGTGCGTTATGAAATTTTCAACGATTTATATCTCTCCGCTTCGTATATTTTACAACGTACGGAACAACAACGGCTTCGTATCTGGCATCTGGGCATGCGTTTTGATTATTAGTCCCTTGCGTTGTACCGTCTTGTCCGGCCGGTGCCGGATATGTGGGTTTGAACAGGCAAAAGGATTTTTTTGAAGTTCCTTTCTATACCATATGTGGCAGGCGCGTTCGTATTGGGCGTGGCGGCGTCTTTCGGCGTTACCCGTTGGGTACGCGGCTGGGCCACCCGACGACGCATAGGCGTATATCCCAACGAGCGCATGGTGCACACCGGTTTTATACCGCGCATGGGCGGGCTGGGAATAGTCAGCGGATTCATGGTCAGCCTGATTGTGGCCGCGGGGCTTTATCCCCGGGCGCTTGGCGGCGATCCGGCCTACCTGATGATTGTAGCCGGCGCCCTGGCCATGGCTTTGATGGGTGCCCTGGATGATGTGCGTGGTCTCAACGCGCCGCAAAAATTCCTCGGTCAATTCATCGCCGCCACGCTGGTGGTGCTTTCCGGTTGTCATATCGACATTCTGGTTAATCCGTTCGGCACGAATATCCACCTGGGCTGGCTTGCCATTCCGCTTACTTATCTCTGGCTGATCGGCATAACCAACGCCGTTAATCTGATGGATGGCCTGGACGGTCTGGCTGCGGGCATCAGCTTTATTGCCGCCGTGGTATTTGCGGTGATGGCCCTTATCAAACAAGACCTTACCATTTTGATCTTCGCACTGAGCCTGATGGCCGGCATCCTGGGCTTTATACCCTACAACCGACATCCCGCCGTTATCTTTATGGGCGATACCGGATCGTTGTTTCTCGGCTTCTTTCTTGCCGCGCTCAGCCTGAAAGGATTCAGCGCCGCCGGCAATCATATCGAAATGCTGTTGCCGGTCATTACGCTGGCTGTGCCCATAGGCGATACCACCGTGGCTTTTTTCCGCCGTTTATACAACGGGCATCACCCCTTTAAACCCGATAAGGATCATCTACATCATCGTTTATTGTACCTCGGATTGGCGCACCGTCAGGCGGTGCATATCATTTGGCTGGCCAGCGCGGGTTACGGACTGGTGGCGATCCTGTTGGTTACACAACAACAGTTCAGCGGATTGATTTTGTTGTTGGTGGTTATTTTGTTTTCTGTACTGGGACTGAAACGGCTGGGTTATCTTGAAGCGCGCAAATATAAAACCGTGACCGGAGAGGCCGAGTTTTTGCGTGTTCAACGCGAGCTGGCGCCCATATCCATGCAACGCTTCCTGCATCGTTTGTTACTGGCTTTCAGCGATATGGTTACACTCAATCTGGCCCTGGCCGCTTATGTGATGCTGCGGCGTTATTTGGCCCTCTCTTCCGGCGGTGCCCTGGACCCCATGGAAATACTCACGCCGTTGCCCATGACCGTGGTAACACTGGCCTGGATTGTCCTGTTTATCTTAAACGATTTGTATTCCATGCGCTGGGATGTTTCCCGTTTCGATAAGGTACGTCGCGTGAGTAAAACCATCATGGTCGGCGTATTGTTGTGGTTTGTAATAACCTGGGACGGCCAAACGGCGCTCACACCCAGCCGGATAGCCATCGGGATGTATGCCGGGTTGTTGTTGGTATTGGTGAACGCCGGCAGGTTGCTGGTTATTTATCTGGAAAAAAAATGGCGCATACTGGAATATGCTCCGCAAAACACTCTGTTGGTGGGCGCCACATCACGCGGGCATAAACTGTTACGGGATATTCGTAAAAACCCCCATTTGTTGTATCATGTGGTCGGTTTTGTAACACGCGACGGCCAACCGGCGCGCTTCAGCAACCTGACCTGTCTGGGCCATTACGACGACATCCCCGAAATCGTGCGCGCCTATGGCATTCACGAAGTGATCATCGCCATTAACGAACAATACCATGATGAACTGGTTAGTCTGATTGCCGCTATTGATGATATGAAAGTGACGATAAAGGTTCAGCCTCAATATTTTGAAATTTTATCCGGACACAAAACCGAAGAGGTATCCGGTCATCCGTTGGTAAGGCTTTTCCCCGATCGTATGCGTATGTGGCAATGGGTGTTAAAACGACTGTTCGATGTGGTCATGTCGGTGATTTTGCTGCTTCTGTTGTTTGTCCCGGCGATGCTTATCATATTGTTTTTGATCGTTAGCGCCGTAACGCCACCGTTGATTATCGAAAACCGCATGGGGAAAAACGGCCGGGTGTTTGGGCAGCTTAACTTTAATATACATGGCGATAAGCCTCTGCAGCGCTTTTTATACCGCACTCACATTTATAAACTGCCCGAACTGATCAACATCCTGCTCGGTTCCATGAGTTTTGTGGGGCCGCGTCCCGAAAGTCCGGAAACGGTTAAGCGCTTAAGCGAACGTATCCGCTTTTACAACCGCCGCTTTCAGGTACGCCCGGGAATGACCGGCTGGGCGCAGATACGCTATCGCTACGATGTGTCCATGCGTTCCCGTCGCGAACATCTCAAACAGGATCTGTTTTATCTGGAAAATATGTCTCTGGCGCTGGATTTGCGTATCTTGTTGCGCTCGGTGGTCATCTTCTTCCTAAAACGTAACACATTGAAATGAGTATGATTCCTGAAATATCAATCATCATTGTCAATTATAATGTGCGGGATTTTTTGGAACAATGTCTGATTTCCGTGCGTCGCGCCCTGCGTGCCATCGAACACGAGATCATTGTTGTGGATAATAATTCCGTTGACGGCAGTGTTGCCATGTTGCGCGAGCGTTTCCCGGAGGTAACCTTGTTGGCCAGTTCCGTCAACCTTGGTTTTTCCGGCGGCAACAACCTGGCCCTGAAACAGGCCCGGGGGCGTTTTATCGTTTTGCTGAATCCCGATACGGTAGTGCAGGAGGATACCTTTGAAAAGTTGCTGGCTTTTTTCCGGGAAACACCGGATGCCTCGGCGGCCACCTGCAAAATTCTCAATCCGGACGGCAGTTTTTCCGTCGATTGCCGGCACAGTATCCCCACCCCTTCGACCGCTTTTTGGAAATTGCTGGGATTGAACAAAGTCTTCCCGAAAAGTAAAATATTCGGACGTTACAATCTCACCTTTCTGGATGAAAACGAAACCTACCCGGTGGAAGCGATCTCCGGATCGTTTATGATGATCCGGCGGGAAACTGTCGAAAAAGTGGGTCTATTGGATGACACTTTTTTCATGTATTGCGAGGATATCGATTATTGTCACCGCATAAATCAGTCCGGCGGACGTATTTATTACACGCCCGTCTCGCAGATCATCCATTATAAAGGGGAAAGTTCCAAGGCCAATAATCTGGATTATGTGATCACCTTTAACCGCTCCCTTTATCAATTTTATAAAAAGCATTATCAACAAAAATACATCACGCCGTTTAAATGGTTGATTTTGCTGGGAGTTATTCTGCGCGGCGCCTTTATCTTTACACGCAACACTCTACGCACCTATTTTACGCTGATCGTCGATATCATCATGCTTAACGCTGTGCTGCTTTTAAGTTTTTATGTGCGTTTTGAATGGCATACGGGGTTTTACTGGGAAAACTTTTTCCGGCAATACATCGTGATGCATGGCATCATCACCGTTACGTATCTGTTTAACGCGCTCTTTTTTAACATGGTCAAACAGGACCGTTTTTCCCCTGAAAAATTGCTGAAAACTCTGGCGGCGACGTTCATCTTTGTCTCGGCATTGACTTTCTTTTTCCGTCAGTTTGCTTTTTCGCGTTTGGTGGTGGCCATGAGCGCCGTGGGCGGTTTTGCGGTTATCATCGGTTGGCGGGCGTTGTTTAATCGGTTTATGGCCAAAAATTCCGGTGTGCTGGCCAAGGAGTTTTACCGTAAACGCGCCCTGATAGTGGGGGAAGATCAACCGACGCTGGAGCTGTTACGTAAGCTGGACAGTCAACCCTTGTCGGGAATTGAAATTTACGGTGTGGTTAGTCGTGATGAAGATAAAGTAGGGGAAAAGCTGGATGCATACCCGATAGTTACCTCCCTGCAGCGTATTGAAGAGTATGTGCGATTTAAACGCATCAACCTGATCATCTTTTCGACTCATAACATCGCCTATGAACGCATTTTGGAAACCATGTCGCGCTTATATGACCTGAATGTGGAGATGAAAATGGTACCGGGTCATCTGGAATACATGATTGGTAAGGCGCACATAGAACGATTGGATGAAGTGCCATTGGTGGAGATTGATTATGCCTATAACAAACCCTTTAACCGCTTTATCAAACGGCTGATGGATATCGGTTTGTCCCTCATCCCTGTATTGCTTCTGTTCCCTCTGGTTTTAATCGCCATGCCGTTTAACCGCAAAAAATATTTTCTCAGACGTTTGTCGCCGCGTTACGGTAAAAAATTTAATTTTCCCGACTACAGGGAAAAAGGGCTGTTTCGGTTTTGGGCGCGGATGTTTTCCGTTTTACTGGGGCGGATTTCCCTGGTTGGCGCGCCGATTCAGGATTCGGTTCCTTCGACACTGGTTTACAAACCCGGACTGACCGGTATGGTACAGCTCTATCCGGAAAGGGTGAAACGGTTGGGCCATAGCGATGAACTGGAATTGAGTTATCTTAAAAATCACTCTTTGTTTCTGGATATGGAATTATTGTTAAAAGCACTGTTGCGCAATAAAAAAGCATAGCGTAACTATTCATAAGGAATATTTATTTTCTTTGAGTTTGTTGGGAATAACGGGGGAATAGACGGTGTATGCTTCGACAAGCTCAGTATACACTTCGACAAGCTCAGCATACACTTCGACTAGCTCAGCATACACTTTGACAAGCTCAGCACACACTTTGGCAGGCTCAGCATGCTACTAACACAACTGTATAATATCCGGTGTATGCTTCGACAAGCTCAGCATACAGAGACAGGCTTAGTATACACTTCGACAAGCTCAGTATACACTTCGGCAGGCTCAGTGTAAATATTTTTCATATTTATCTGTTGGGTATTATTGATAAACTCTGAAATTACTTTTAGATATTATTTTTACAGAGTAACTTATATTCCAAATAGCCATTAAATTATTCGCGTTACCTAACAAGTCATTTGTGGAGAACATCCAATGGAAGATCTGATTTTATACCACCGTTTGCAATTTGCCTTCACCATTTCTTTTCATTACCTCTTTCCCCAGCTCACCATGGGGCTTTCCGCGCTGATCGTCTGGTTTAAATGGCGCTATATCCGAACCGGTGATGAACTCTATAACCGTTCATCACTGTTTTGGGCGAAAATATTTGCGGTTAACTTTGTACTGGGTGTGGTGACAGGCATACCGATGGAGTTCCAGTTTGGCACCAACTGGGCCAAATTTTCGGAGCTAACGGGTAATATCATTGGCCAAACTCTGGCTATGGAAGGGATGTTCTCCTTTTTTCTGGAATCCACCTTTTTAGGTTTGTTTTTATTTGCGGAAAAAAAACTTTCCCCAAAAATGCATTTTTTAATGGCCTTTCTGGTTTTTGCGGGTACTCAGGCCAGCGGTCTGTTTATCATTGCCACCCATTCCTGGATGCAACATCCGGTGGGATATGAGATCCTTGAAAATGGCACTTTTGTTTTAAAAAACTTTTCCGCTCTGTTTGCCAACTCCTGGCTATGGCCTTCCTATCTGCATAATCAGATGGCCTCCATGGTAACCTCGGCATTTGTTATGAGCGGGGTGGGCGCCTTTTATATGTTAAATAAAAACAACAGTGATTTTGCCAAGCTATTTTTAAAAACGGGTGTGGTTACCGGGCTTGTGTCGTCCACTTTAGTCATTGTTCCTTTTGGGGATATGCTGGCCCAACAAGTGGCTCGTCATCAACCGATTACACTTTCGGCCATGGAGGGACTGTTTAAAACTCAGGAAGGTGCGCCCATGGTGCTTATCGGTCAACCCAATATGCATACCCGCACGATTGACAATAAAATCGAATTGCCTTATGCGCTGAGTCTGTTGACTTACAAACGTTGGAATGCTCATGTAAAAGGTCTGGATGCCTATGATGAAGCAGACTGGCCCACTAATGTACCGGCACTTTATTATGCCTATCATATAATGGTTGGACTTGGAACCATTTTCCTGGCGTTGATGGGGCTGGCTACCTACTTTTTAAGGAAGAAGCGGCTTTTTGAAAAGGAGAGGTTATTGTGGGCTTTGCTTTTAGCGGTTCCCTTTCCTTATATCGCTAATCTGGCCGGCTGGTACACGGCGGAGCTGGGTCGGCAACCCTGGTTGGTATATGGACTGTTACGCACGGTAGATGGTGTGTCTGCCACGGTATCCGCCGGAAATACGTTATTTACCTTGTTGGGGTTTATCGGACTCTATTTTTTACTGGGTGTCTTTTTTCTGTTATTGGTGGGTAAGATCATCAAAGAGGGCCCGGCCCGGCATAGCGGGTAAGCAACGAATCGTGGTATTAACGTTAAACTACACAACATAAAAGGGAAGAGTAGAGCGATGGAAATTTTTTGGAGCATTGTACTGGTTTTTATGTTGACCATGTTCATCCTTTTGGACGGGGCGGATATGGGGGCCGGCATCATTCATCTCTTTGTTGCTAAGAATGAAGATGAAAAGCAACGTATAATCCGGGCGATCGGCCCTTTTTGGGATGGCAATGAAGTGTGGTTAATTGCTGCCGGCGGGGTCATGTTTTTTGCTTTTCCTACCCTTTATGCTTCGGCATTCAGTGGTTTTTATCTGCCATTGATAATGGTTTTATGGCTGCTGATTTTCCGGGCTATCGGTTTGGAATTCCGCAACCTGGTGGCGAATAATTTATGGAAAACCGCATGGGATAAGGCCTTTGGCTGGGCCAGCTTGCTGTTAACGGTATTTTTAGGCGCCGCTCTCGGAAATGTAGTACGTGGCGTTAATCTCGGTATGGTGGCAAATGGCGAGGCCCAACATGAGGCGATATATTTTTTTAATCCTTTGTGGAATGACAATTTTTCACCTCTTAACGATCATCCGGGCATACTGGATTGGTTTACCGTTATCCTTAGTCTGGTAGCAGCGGTAACTTTAACCATCCATGGCGCCCATTGGATTATTTTTAAAACACAAAGTTCGTTGAATCAAAGATTAAAAAAGCTGGTTGTACGCCTGAACGGGGTTTTGGCATTGTTGGTGATCCTTTCGCTTTTTGCCTGGTTGGTTGTACGACCTGATGCTCTGGATAACTATTATCAACACCCCTGGTTGTGGATTTTTCCTCTGCTCATGCTGCTTGCCCTGGGGGTGATGTTTCGTGTTCCCGCTTTAAAAAAGGATTGGCAACCTTTTGCCGTTTCTTCACTGTTTATTATCAGTGCTTTTGGATCCACGGCAGGAGCATTGTTCCCCAATCTGTTGCCAAGCAGGAACAACCATTTTCCCTCTCTGACCATTTACAATGCCTCTGCTGATGCATATGGTTTAGAGGTGGGACTGATTTGGTGGCTGATCGCTCTGGTTCTGGTGGCCGCTTATTTTTTCTATGTACATAAAATTTTTGCCGGGAAAATGGATGATGTGGAATACCATTAGGCTAATTATATCTGACGTCGCTTAGCACTTTGTTAAGTGATAAAGCAAAAAAGGCGAATCCATGGATATGTTAAAAATTTAGCTGCAGATCCGCCTTTGGATAAGATTGTGTGTTATAAACTGCGACCGGAAAGAAATTTTTATCACCGTATAGTGTTATATCGGTACGTTAATATTTAAATGCCGAATTCGGCCATCTCGTCCTCGGCTACTTCCTGTCGCTGGTAAACGATTTTACGAATGGTTTCGTACTGCAGATAGGGGTATTCCTGTTGCAGTTTTTCGATAATAAAGTTGGTGGGCATGCGTGAATCGCGCATGGCATTAAATCGCTGACGAATCACAAAATCACGGATGCCTTTGGCGCGCAGCAGTTTATTTTTAACAAGAAAGCGATACACATCGTCCTGCAGATGTGGCGAGAGGGGATTCGGCATCATTACGTACCTCCTGTTGATTGATTGTATGGAAGACCGTAACAATGGGTGGCGGGCGTACTCCTTTTCTTTATTGAATATGGCGCATAATAAAAACCCCGCAGGCAAAAGGCAAGGGAAAAAAACGGTATCATGTATTTTTTTACACTTACGTGACATCATCCGGCATGTTTTTAAACGTGAAACACATCTGTCCTAAATAAGCTGTAATCCAGACATACCAGCTCCCGCGATGCGCATAAAAAAATTTTCTGAGTGGATTATTCTTGTTTAATGAAGATTCAAATTTCCGGTTCTTATGAAAATTTTATCACCTTAAGGCTGACGTTCATACGGTTGGGTACTTATATTTTGTTTTAACCACGCAAATCAAAGTTCACTAAGGTTATTAAGAAATTTTTTACGTGATTTGAGCTCTCAGTCAGTCCGTAACAAATCATTTACGCAGTGTTTCGTCATCGTTTTTGGTTGCTAATTACCCCACCGGCGGTCTTTCCACACGGGGAGAGATTTCCCGCCTTGCCTGTTATCCGCCGTGTGGCTAAATTCATTGTTTATCAAAATTAACACGGGAAAAAAATGCTGGATTTAAAATTCATCAGAGAAAACACGGAACGCGTTAAACAGGCGATCCGGGCGAAAAATGAACATGCGGATATCGATGCGTTGCTCGATGCGGATCGACGGCGAAGGGAGCTGATTTTTCAGGTAGAGGAACTAAAAAAACAACGTAATGCCAATTCCGCTCTGGTTGCGCAATATAAACGTGAAAAAAAGGACGCGGCACAGCTTATCGAACAAACACGCCAACTGTCGGCTCAAATTAAAGAACTGGATCAACAGACCGCCGCTATTCAACGGGAAGTGGATACTCTGCTTAGCCGGATTCCCAACCTGCCGCACAGCAGTGTGCCCATAGGCCGGGATGAAACGGACAATGTGGAAACGGAACGCCGGGGCAATTTGCCGGAGTTTGATTTTAAGCCCAAAGACCATCTTGAACTGGGCGAGGCCCTGGATATCCTGGATTTTAAACGAGGCGGTAAAATAAGCGGCAGCGGTTTTCCGGTTTACAAAGGGCAGGGCGCCCGTTTGGAACGCGCGTTGCTCAACTTCATGCTCGATATGCATATTGAACAACACGGCTATACGGAAATTTACCCGCCGTTTGTGGTGAATCCCGCCAGCATGTACGGCACGGGCCAATTGCCTAAAATGGCCGATGATATGTACCACATGGAAAAAGACGATCTTTATCTGATTCCCACGGCCGAGGTACCGGTAACCAATCTGCATCGGGATGAAGTGCTGGATGAAGCTTCCCTGCCGATAAAATATGTGGCCTTTTCCGCCTGTTTCCGTCGTGAAGCCGGTTCATACGGCAAGGATACCCGCGGTTTCCAACGGGTGCATCAATTCAACAAAGTGGAAATGGTCAACTTTGTCCATCCCGATGTTTCGTACGAAGCCCATGAAACCATGCTGCGCGAGGCCACCGATATCCTTGACGCTCTGAAACTGCCTTATCGTATCTTGTTGCTGGCCAGCGGCGATCTGAGTTTTGCGGCCGCCAAATGTTACGATATCGAAACCTGGTCCGTCGCCGATGAAAAATGGCTGGAAGCAAGCAGTGTGAGTAACTTTGAAGATTTCCAGGCGCGCCGGGCCCGTATCCGATTTAAGGAAGCGTCGGGAGGCAAGCCGCGCTGGGTACACACCCTGAATGGTTCGGGTCTGGCCACCTCCCGGCTGATGGTCTCCTTGCTGGAGCATTATCAGCAGGCGGATGGCTCCATACGCGTGCCCGATGTGCTGCGGCCTTATATGGGCGGTCTGGAAGCGATTACCGGGAGATAGGATGATTCTGTTTCGTTGGGTGCATACCCTTCTCCTTTATACGATAACGCTGGTCGATACGCTGGTTTGTTCGATTTTGGCCATTATCGGCGGTGTGTTCAATCCGTATTCCGCGTTTAATAACGGCGTCATTCGCATCTGGGCGCGGATTATCCTGTGGGTGTCCGGGGTGCGGGTAGAGGTGCGCGGTCTGGAAAATCTGGATCGGGACGCGGTGTATATTTTTACCGCCAATCATAAAAGCGCTTATGATATTCTGGCCATGGTGGCGGCCATCCCCGGCACGGCGCGTTTTATCGCAAAAAAAGAGCTGTTCCGCATACCTGTTTTTTCCCGGGGCATGAAAATGAGCGGCATGTTGCCCATCGATCGTGGCAACAGCACCGAGGCGCGCCGCACACTGGATCAGGCCGTTCAAAGCATCCGCGACGGTTGTTCGGTGATTATTTTTCCGGAAGGCACGCGTAGTAAGGATGACACCATACGCCCCTTTAAAAAAGGCGGTTTTGTATTGGCCCTGAAAGGGCATATTCCCATTGTCCCCACCGTAATCGAAGGCTCAGGGTATGTGTTTCCCGATAACAGTCATGTGGTCCGGCCGGGTGTGATCCGTGTTACTTTCCTGCCGCCGGTGGATACGACGGACAAAACACCGGAAGACCGCCATACGCTGATCCGCGATGTACGGGAGCAGATCGTCAGCCATTTTGATGCCACCTTTAACCGTCCCTAAGGGAGGAACCCCATGCAAAATCTCTACATTCTCAATCATCCCCTGATCCAGCAAAAACTATATTATCTGCGCGATAAACGCACCAATAATCTGCATTTCAGAACCATGCTCAATGAAATAGCTGGTCTGATGGTGTACGAAATCACGCGTAATTATCCGCTGCGGGAACGGGAGTTGGAAACGCCTCTGGAAAAAACGACGGGTTATGTGTTGGCGCGCAGTGTAACTTTGGTGCCCATATTACGCGCCGGTCTGGCCATGTGCGACGGCGTGCTGAGTCTTATACCCCACGCCCGGGTGGGACATGTGGGGCTATACAGGGATAAAGAAACCCTGAATCCCGTGGAATATTATGTGAAATTCCCTTCCGATATGAACGAGAGTGATATTTTGGTCATCGATCCCATGTTGGCCACAGGCGGCAGTGCAGCGGCGGCGATAGACGTGGTAAAAAAGCACGGTGGGCGCGCCATCTCCTTTATGTGCCTAGTGGCTGCTCCGGAGGGGGTGAAAGCCCTGAATGAAGCCCACCCGGCCGTTCCCATTTATACGGCGGCCCTGGACAGGCAGCTTAATGACCACGGCTATATTTTGCCCGGACTGGGTGACGCGGGCGACCGCATCTATGGCACGGAATAAGCTTAATGTC
>RFFS01000031.1 GCA_003696775.1 Calditrichota bacterium | reverse complement strand
TGAGGAGGCTAAGGAAAAAGTGACGGCCGCTTTAAAAGAACAGGGTTTTGGCATTTTGACCGAAATTGATGTTTCGGCCACATTAAAGAAAAAAATCGAAGTGGAATTCAAACCGTACCTGATCCTGGGCGCTTGTAATCCCCCACTGGCGCACAAGGCGTTAAATACGGAGGATAAAATAGGGACCATGCTGCCCTGTAATGTGGTGCTCATCCAACAGGAAAACGGCATCGAAGTGGCGGCGATTGATCCGTCCAGCGCCATGACACCCATTGGGAACGAAGCCGTAACACCCATCGCCCGGGAAGTAACGGATCGTTTGAAAAAGGCGCTTGACAGTCTCGCTTAATCCTCCATGCCTTTATCAAAGTTAAAAATATACAAAGATTCAAACAGTCGGTAATCTCCTTAATTACCGGCTGTTTTTTTTAGGAACCCATTAAAATCCGTTCACAAGCCCGCCGGGCGGAGCGTAGAAAATCGGTAACCTTTGAAAGCGGCGCCACATCCCCGCCATATTCGGAAGCGGGCAAAACCGCCGCGGTAAAGTTGTGCGTATGCCAATGCCCGCCGGGAATCAGCGCCTCTTGCCGGAGGACGTTTGGATCATCCGGATAAGGCCACGGGGAAACATAGTAATATGGCTGATGATAATGTTCATCCCCCGGCGACAATCCCAAACCGATGGAACGCCCGTCATTAAGATCAATCAGAATGCCCAAGTCAAAATGATGCGGCCAGATGCGGGGCTCTTTTATATGTTGCCCTGCTACGCGCGTCAACGCTTCCCGGGCCAACAAAAAATGATCGTTTAACTCGACAAAAGCCGATGATGGCGCGACATCGAACGCGGCACCCTCCCCATAATCATTGGCGGGAATTTCATAATGCAACCTGGTTGTAAAACGTGCCAGATCACCACCCATTTTCGTCACCTGTTCCGTAAACCACCGGGCGCCTTCCTGAAAGGTCCGCCCGTCTAGATCCAGAGTAGCCAGGCTTTCCCGGCCATCTGGCGTTACAATATGAAAACGCATGCCGGCCATATCCAAAGCCGCCCGAAACGAAAGACCGGCATCGGCCACATCCGTTCCCCAGGCACCCACGCGGGGCAACCAACCTATGTTGGTATGGCTGTCATCGGGTCTGTGCGGGATATAGGCCACCCCGACCGCGGCAAGCCATTGGGTTGCCTGATGTGCCTGAATGCGGGCGCGGCTTAATTCCTCTTCCGCATGGCGCCCTATTTGATAATCCATACTGATTGCCTTTCCGAATGATAAAAGTGTTTTTTACGATTCCTTAAAAAAGAAATGTACGGAATCGTACAACCGTCCCGGACACAAAACAGCCACGTTTACATATCCATTGTATCACGGTTTCACACACTTTGCGCATAAATCATCACGCTTTCGATTGAAAAGGATGACCGGATTGCGTATGTTTGGAGTTAGTTCACCTGTCAAATTAACCACCTGAGCGCTGTACATGTATCATATACCAAAATACTTCTTAACGATTAGCCTGATTATGCTTTTCGGGTGTACCGCCGGCACATCAACCGTGCAAACCAAAGCAGATGTCCGGGCAGGCAAACCGGCTTTCCGCACCGGTCTTGAAAATTTTTTGGGCAGGGAAGCCGTTGCCTTTAAAGGAAAAAAACTGGGACTGATCACCAATCCCAGCGCGGTGGATGACCGCCTTGTTCCCGCCTATGTTCGTATCCACGAACATCCGGACCTCAATCTGACCGCTTTATATGGCCCGGAACACGGTTTATTCAGCGCCGCCGGGGCGGGGGAAAAAGTGGGCCACGCCACCGAACCGCGTTTCGGTCTGCCGGTGTACAGTTTATACGGCGCCACGCGCCAACCCACTCCGGAAATGCTTAAGGATATCGACGTCCTGATTTTTGACATTCAGGATATCGGTATTCGCAGCTACACCTATATCTATACGATGGCGCTGGCCATGCAGGCCGCCAAACGAGACGGTAAAACCTTTGTGGTACTCGACCGTCCCAATCCGCTGGGCGGGGAACAGGTGGAAGGCAATGTTGCCCGTGAAGAATTTTTCTCTTTTGTCGGCATGTATCCGATAGCCTATCGTCATGGGATGACAGCCGGAGAACTGGCTTTGATGTTTAACGATGCTTTTGGTATTCACGCCGATTTAAAAGTGATCAAAATGAGCGGTTGGAAACGTTCCATGCTCTGGCCCGAAACCGGCCGAAGCTGGGTGCCCACCTCGCCCCATGTGCCCCATTGGCAAACCGCGTTATTCATGCCCGCCACCGGTATCATCGGCGAATTGCTAAGCGTGAATATCGGCGTGGGCTATACCTCCCCGTTTGAATTGATCGGCGCGCCGTATATTAACGCGTTGAGCTTTGCCGACATTCTAAATGCCCTGCATTTACCGGGTGTCCTGTTTCGTCCCACACAATACAAACCCTATTACAGCGTATTTAAAGGCGAATTGTGTCAGGGTGTGCAAATTCACATCACCAATCCGCGCACCTTCCGGCCTTTTGAAACGGGTTTGTATCTGCTGAAATTTTTATATGATCAATATCCCCACCACAATCCCTTTCATAAGGAAAAGCGGCTGTCTTCTTTTTTTAAAACCGCCGGCAGCGATCAAATATATAAGGATATTCTGGCCGGTAAAGGTGTGGATGATATCCGCGCCGGCTGGCGTGTGGAATTACATCAATTTAAAAATCTAAGAAAGAAATATTTACTCTATTAAAAGGAGCCTGTTCTCATGTCCCAAAATATGATATCGGCCTTGTTTTACGCCACGCCGGAAAACGATTACGAAGCAACCGTACAATCCCTGGCCGCGCAATCGACGCAAAGCATGGAAATTATCTTAATACATCAAGCATCCTTTTCTCCGGATGAATCCCGTCTGCAAGCCATCATTAAAGACAAATTTCCCGTGAAATGTATCCCTTTTCAAAGTGAACGGAAAAGTGAACAACTGAACACCGGGTTCAACGCCTGTTCCGGTCAATTTATCTTATTGGCCGACAATCAAAACAACAAAATTGAATTTAAACTCGGCGCCCCGGAACTTTTTTTGCTGGCCATCCGTCGGGATGACGAAGCGGCCATGGTTTATTGTGATTACGAACGCGCCAACGGCGAACAGGTGGACGAAGTACGCCTGCTTAAACATCACACCGGACGTGTGCGCGACAATCAGGATTTCGGCCCGGTATGGTTTATAGCTCATGACGCGCTTAAAAAAGCCGGTTACGCCGACGCGTCTCTGGAATACAAACCGTTGTATGATTTGCGTCTGAAACTTTCGCAACAGGGCCGGTTGATTCATATAGCCAACCGATATGCCGGTTCCCTGTACCGTGTCACGGCCGAAGGCAAAGGCCACAATGTATTCGACTATCTGATGGCCGGCAAGGAAAGCCAGCTCGAGGCCGAGCATATTCTTAACGCGCATCTAAAGGCGATCGGCGCCTATCTCGAACCCGGCGCGCATTACCGCCCCTGTTCCATTCAGCAGGGAGAATTAAAGGCCTCTGTAATCATTCCCGTCAACAATCGACCCGGTTTCATCGGCCAGGCGATAGAATCCGTCCAGGCCCAGACCGTCCGGGATGTGGAAGTGATTGTTGTCGTGAACGGTGGGCCCTCCGACCCGACCGTTGAAGCGGTGAAGCAATATATGCCCGGCGGCAACCGTTATGACGCCTCGAAACCGCAGGTTCAATTGCTGGTATATGAAATCAACAATCTCGGTCTCTGCCTGAATATGGGCGCGCGCGTAGCCCGCGGCACCTATTATGTGCAACTGGATTCCGACGACCGGTTGAAACCGGATGCCGTCGAAAAAATTCTGGCCGTTTATGAAACCGACCCCAGGATCGGTATGGTCATCGGTTCGTATGAAGTATGGCAAAAGGAAGAGGACGGACGCATTGTCCGCATGGAAGACCTGCCCGTAGTAACGCACGATGAGTGGACCGAGGAAAACGGTCGCAACAACCTGCTGCGTATCAACGGCGCCGGCGCCCCGCGTTCCATACCGATATCCCTGATTCGCGAGATCGGTTTTAGCGTGAATGAAGAACCCTATGCGCGCAATTATGGCGAAGATTACGGCATGGTGCTCAAGATAAGCGAACAATACCGCATCGGTCGCGTTTGGGACGCCATTTACGAAGTCATCCGTCATGCCGGCGGCACCGACCACGCCATCGATCAGGCAACCATTGACCGCAACGATGAAGCGAAGGATTTTATGCGTCTTGAGGCCATTTTACGGCGCAAGGAACTGAACCGGAATAAATAAAAGAAAGAATAGCAATCATGTCTCAAACTACTATTGTGGGCGTGGATGGCGGAGCCACTAAAGTGAGCGCCTGGCAGGTTATTTTTGACCGTGAAAAAAAGATGTTTTGTCTCGGCACAGCCCATGCCGAAGGCGTATATGCCGACATCCCCGGTTATGTTAAGGATTTTAAACCCGTGGATGTGGCTATCCAATTTAAGGAACTGGCCGATGCGGCCATCCGTCCCACCCGGGATGAGCAACAACAGGAAACGGTTTATGTGGAAGCCTGCGCCCGGGCTATCATGCGCATAGCGCGGGAAACCCAGGCGGCATCCGTGATTGTGGGGATCGGCATGCCGGGGCTTAAAACAGCCGATATGCGCGGCATCCATGTGGTGGCTAACGGTCCGCGCATGCTGCATTACAGCGATTTACTGGAGGAACGATTGCAACAGGAGGGCATGCGTCTTGAAACACCCATAGCCCGTTTGGGCAGCGATGCCGATTATTGCGGTATTGGCGAAAACTACGCCGAAGAGGGCGCCTTCCGCACCGTTGACAACGCTTATTATCTCGGCGGCGGTACCGGTGTCGCCGATGCCATGAAACTCCACGGCGCCCTGTTACCTTTTGATCAAATGAAACCCTGGATGGCCAAAACCTGGGAAATGCAGTACGAAGACGGACGGTCCATGGAACGTTTCTGCTCCGCATCGGGCATCCAGAGCATTTACGCCGACATCACCGGCAAGGAAGTCAGCCAACTCAACGCGGATAAAATCTTTCCGCCTCAAATCGCCCTTCGCGCCGCGGATGGCGATCCGGCTGCACGTGAGACCTACGACCTGGTAACATCCGCCTTATCCGCCATCATTTATGAACGGATCGAAACCCTTTATGCCGGCTGGCAAAACGGATTCAAATTCATGAATCCCAACCGTCCGGCGTTGCAATCGGAGCATGAGTATCTTAAAACATTACTGGACAGGGTGATAATCGGACAACGGCTGGGGCAGTTATATAATATGGAAGAAGCCACCCCCTGGTTTGCCGGGCCGTTACGGGAAAAATGCAATCAACGCATTCATGCGTCCCAAACATTGGATAAAAAAGCCCGTGATCATTACGGGGACGCCGCCCGCTATCTAAAAGCTTCGCAATTACGTGAGGCGCCCGCGCTTGGAGCCGGGATTGACGCCTTTTTTATGTGGCAGAATGAAAGCTGACACTATGTTGAAGCCGCATGTAATCCCCGATATCGAACCCACCATTGATGTGGGCATCATCTTACCGGAAGATGATATACGTACCGTTGAGCTGACCCTGCCCGTACAACCGCTTTACCGCCTAATTATTAAAGACACGTCCATAGACCTTCAGCCCGGTGCTATCCGGATCACCTACGATCACCATACATTGCATGTGACCGCCGGGGGGATGGAATGGTCCGGCTCCGGCAGCATAACCATAGAACCTGTGAATCCGTCCGCGGCATTGGCACCGCGTCAGGGTATCACAATGCATCCGGTTGTGGCCGGACGGGGTTTCCATTGGCAAAAAAACATCTCGGTTATCCTGCCGGATACCCTGCGGTTTAGTATTTATGACAATCATCTCATCGCCATTAACAGCCTGCTTCTCGAGCATTATGTGATGTGTGTGGCCACTTCGGAAATGGGTGCCGATTGTCCGCCGGCTCTGTTGGAAGCACAGACCATCGCCGCACGATCCTGGCTTTTGGCCAATATCGAGCAAAAACACCGCGCCATGGGCATGGATGTTTGCAACGACGACTGTTGCCAACGCTATCAGGGCACCACATTTGTAACACCGCATTCTATAGCCGGCACCATTGCCACTTCCGGCAAAGTATTGATGTACGGCGATACCATTTGCGACGCCCGCTATTCCAAAAGCTGCGGCGGGATGATGGAAAGCGCCCATCATGTCTGGCATGATTATCATATCCCGTATATGATCGTTAAACCGGATACACCGCCGTCCGTCAGCCCCAGTATCCAAAAGCTCGATTTAACCCGGGAAGCCGCCGCCCGTGCGTGGATAGACTCCGTTCCGGATGCCTGGTGCGGCCCGCGTTATGTACCGGAAAACGAATTGTCGCGTTACCTTGGCCATGTGGATGAAGAAGCCGCTTATTTTCGGTGGCGTACGGAAATCACCCAGGAGGAAATCCGCCACAGCCTGAAATTATATGCCGGCATTCAGTCCCGCGCGGTTCTTTCCCTGCTTCCCGTAAAACGCGGGGGATCGGGACGCATAACGGAACTCGATATCGTTTACTACCCCGACAGGGGTAGCCGGCAACAGGTATATAAGGCGTGTAGTGAATATGAAATCCGAAGGATTCTTTCGAACGATTTTCTATACAGTTCCGCCTTTCGTGTGGAATACCGCGAAATTTCCGATCGGATACCCGGTGTATTCTTACTGATCGGCGCGGGTTGGGGACATGGCGCGGGTTTATGTCAGATAGGCGCGCTGGGCATGGCTTTGCACGGCCAACCGGTTGAGGCCATACTGGAACATTATTATCCAAACAGCTACATTAAACAAATCTATTAACCCATACGCGGAGCCCGCATGTCTCAATCTTCACCTTCTCGCAAAAATGCCTGGAAATGGATTCCCAGTCTCTACTACGCCGAAGGGCTGCCCTATATCGTTGTTATGACGGTTTCCGTCATTATGTATAAACGTTTGGGGATTTCCAACACCGACATTGCTTTATACACCTCATGGCTGTATCTGCCCTGGGTCATAAAACCCTTTTGGAGCCCCGCGGTGGATATTTTGCGCACCAAGCGTTGGTGGATTGTGACCATGCAGCTGGTTTTGGGGGCCGGCTTTGCCGGGGTGGCTTTCACCATTCCGGTTGACTCTTTTTTCCAATACACACTGGCTTTTTTATGGTTGCTGGCCTTTTCTTCCGCCACGCACGATATCGCCGCCGACGGCTTTTACATGCTGGGTCTGGATGAACACGACCAGGCATGGTTTGTGGGCATCCGCAGTACCTTTTATCGTTTGGCCATGCTTACGGGGCAGGGTTTACTGGTCATACTGGCCGGGTTTATTGAAGAACACAGCGGTCTGCACAGCGTGGACGTACAGGTAACCGTTCAGCCGGCATATCAACAGGAACAGATGCTTTCTCCGGATTCTCTGCCCGCCATGCCGGCCATATCGACCCAGGCCATAGTGGTTGCCCGGAACACTCTCACCATGAATACCGCCCCGCTTACCAAATCCGTCCACGATTCACTCATAAAAGCCACACACCAATGGAACCTGGAACACGCGCATATCGCCGCGGAAAACCGGCCGGATCGGGCGCAAAAGGGCGCCGGAACGGATGATACCGGTATATGGACGAAGTATGTGAGTAAGCCCCTGGGCAAAACATTACGCGCATGGTTTGGTGATGCACGTTTAAACGCGCGCCCCAATTATACCGGCAATGTAACGCGCCTGGCCATTTACCTGGCGCAACCGCCGGAAGAGGGGCAGACCGTGGTGGTCAATATGGGACGCGTTCACGGTGATAAAAGCATAGCCTTGATTGGTCCCACCCGTTTCGAATTTAATGCTTCCAACTGGAATAAGCCGGCCCTGGCCCTCATACAGTTGGACCCTAAGCTCAGAGAGAACGCGACCGCCACCTTTCGACTGCAGAGCGGGAATGTCAAACTTTCCTGGGTGGTAACCTTCTTTTTGTTAGCAGGCTTGTTTATCCTGTTCTCCTTTTACCACAGATGGGCGCTGCCCCGCGTGGAGTCCGCATCGGAAACGCCGCCCCTCGGAGAAATTATCCGGGAATTCTTTAACACATTTATCCTCTTTTTTAAAAAGAAAGATATTGGGCGCATATTATTGTTTTTAATGCTTTATCGTTTTGCCGAGGCCCAGTTGGTTAAACTGGCCTCCCCTTTTCTTCTGGATGCCCAGGAGGCAGGCGGACTGGCGCTTACAACAGGACAGGTAGGTATTGTGTATGGCACTGTCGGTTTGTTGGCATTGACCATAGGCGGGCTGGCGGGTGGTTTTGTCGCCGCGCGGGACGGATTAAAATACTGGCTTTTCCCCATGGCCATCGCCATTAATTTGCCGGATGTTGTTTATGTGGTGCTTGCTTATACCCAAACCGACAGTCTGTTTTGGATCAATGTGGCCGTGGCCATTGAGCAACTGGGATATGGCTTTGGTTTTACGGCTTATATGCTGTATATGATCTATGTATCGGAATCCGGTTCTCATAAAACGGCGCATTTTGCCATCACGACCGGTTTTATGGCTTTGGGCATGATGATACCCGGCATGTTCAGCGGATGGTTACAGGAACACATCGGCTATCCCCATTTTTTTGTTTGGGTCATTCTTTCCACCATCCCGGCAATCTGGGTAACACGATTTGTGAATGTGGATGCCGATTTCGGTAAGAAGAAATCTTCCTAATTTCCCGTTTTTTTAGTACCCACAATTTGCAGGGAACGGCTGCCATTCCCCCCTTCCGGGCTGGTTACGGTAATAGTGATATAAACCTGTTCATCATTCAGGCTGTCGCCGGACGCCCAACTGAATACAAAATCGGTCGTACCGTTTCCAGGTGTTACGGCATCCTTTAAGGTAAAGTCCGTATTTCCAAACAGCTCGCCCGCCGTACCGGTTACATTAACCCTGGTATCGGCAACCAGAGGATTACCATAGATATCCTTAACGGAAAAATCAAAACCGACACTGGTATTGATATCGGTATATTCAAACGTGGAGGGTGAGATTTCGATGTCGGCCGTTGCCGCGGACAACAGCACGGAAGCCTCCGCCGTGAGAATTTTTTCACCGAGTGTATCGCCGTAGGTACGGGCGGTAATTGTTGTAAAAGAATTATTCAGCGGGTCGGGAGGCAGTGGGGCCGCCGTAAGGTAAGTGGCGGTAGCCCTTCCGAGTTCATCGGTCAGCGCGGCCCCCTGCATAATACCATACTCCGTGGTAAAATAAACAACCGTCCCCGGCGCCACCGGGTTACCGTATTGATCGCCCACAAAAGCGGTGATATCATCGGTTAGCCCAAAGTGCGCCTGTCCGGCAATATTATACCTGTCGGCGGCAATACTGAAATGATCCGCATCCGGCAACCCACCGTAAATGGTAATGCGTACCGGTATGGTACGGAATACCTGATTATCGCGGATAAAATAAGCTTCCAACTGAACCGGCCCGGCTTTGATGCCGCTGCTTACGGTTGTGCGCACCAGGCTGTTTTGTGTGGTCATGCTGTCCGGGAAAACATATTCGCCACCGCCCGGGCCGTTCACAATCCGGAAAAAGACGGTCACTTTATGATTATCATCCACGGGATTACCTTCCGCGTCCGTCACAACAAAATTCAACGTGGATGTTTCCGGCAGACCGGAGCTGTATATGTAAATATGGTCGGTGACGTCGCCGGTTAAGATGATATGTGCGGCTACTCCGCTGCTATCGGCGGTGGGTTGCGTGCCACTGGTATCGCTGCTCTGCACGGCGGCCATGGTCATTTCCGGTGCTTTAAATGTTTCTCCGGGTTTGGCAATGGCGCTCACTTCGGCATCGGCATAGCCGGCCTTGGTGGCTTTTATGGTTATTTCCTGCTCGCTTTCCAGATCAAGAGAAAAAGAAAAGGCACCGTTCACATCGGTTGCGGTTTGCTGATAAACTTCCACGGCCGTAACCAGGGCATCCTGCAAGGGCTTCAATTCACCGTTTTGGTATGTATAAACCGTCCCTTCCACAACGGCAAGGTTAGCTGTGTCATTCACGGGTTTACAGGCCCATATCATGATAAGAAAAAGAAGGGTAACAGCCTGGTTAGCCATGGGAAAGCGAGACAACTTAAACATGATTTTTTAACTCCACGTTTGGCGAAACGATATTATTCAACTTTAAATCCATCAGACTACGATCAAATGTTTGCATGCCATGCTCCACACCGGTTTGAATGGCGGAGTCGAGTTGATGGGTTTTACCTTCACGAATCAGATTTTTCACAGCCGAGGTATTGACTAAAATTTCCATTACCGCCACACGATCATCATTGGTGGCTTTAGGAATAAGACGTTGTGAGATAACGGCCACCAAGGTACTGGCCAGCAATTGCCGCACCTGTTGTTGCTGCTCGGCGGGAAAAACATTTATGATCCTGTCCACCGTATCGGGCGCGGAATTGGTGTGGAGGGTGGATAAAACAAGATGCCCTGTCTCCGCCGCCCGCAAAGCGTTGGATATGGTTTCCGTATCGCGCATTTCCCCCACAAGGATCACATCCGGGTCTTCCCTCAAGGCACTGCGTAACGCAGCGGCAAAATCATCGGCGTGCACCCCTACTTCCCTCTGATGTATCAGGCTTTTATGCGGTTTATGTACGTATTCCACGGGGTCCTCAATGGTAATCACATGATCCGGGCGCGAGATATTTATCTCATGAATCATGGAAGCCAGGGTGGTGGATTTCCCCGATCCCGTGGGTCCGGTAACGAGTATCAACCCTTTACGTCGCTCAATTATGGATTTCATAACAACCGGCAGACGCAGTTCCTGCATGGTGCGGATTCGGCTGTTTACGATCCTGAACGCGCCGCTGATACCGTTCATATGCTGATAAAAATTAACACGGAAACGTGACAGACCGTTCAATTCAATGGCCAAATCGATTTCATTATGTTTTTTAAAATATTCCTTTTGCTTGTCGGTCAGCATGCCTGTAAACAAACGGGTCAGTTCCCTGCTTTCAAGGGGCTCAATATCCACTTGACGCAATTGCCCCACAATACGTATCACAGGAGGCATACCGCTGCTAAAATGTACATCAGAGGCCCCGTTTTTAATAGCCAGACGTAATGTCTCCGTAAATATTTTTTCTATATTCACAGCCATGTTTTACTTATCCGTCCTGGATTGATAACCGACAATTTTGGGTGTAATAAAAATGAGCAAATCGGACTTTTCGATTTTAGTGGTTGTATTCTGAAATAAATACCCCAGAATGGGAATATCTCCCAACAACCATACCTTTTCCGTTGTTTTATTGCGCGACTCTTTTACAAGACCGCCCAGTACCAGTGTCTGTCCATCGGTTACCGTTACCATGGTTTTAACTTCCCGTTTGGAGGTAATGGGTTGCGGAGCCTCGGACGGGCCCACATACCCCACAATCTCTTCCATGATGGGATGCACGTCAAGCGTGATGCGGTTATCTTCATTGATCAGCGGAATCACATCCACGTTGATATTCACATCCTTTTCCCGGTAGGTGATGATATCGCCGCCCACCCCTCTGTTGACTTCCTGAATGGGCACGCTGGTGCCTATTTTTATGCTGGCTTTTTTATTATTTAGCGTCATCACCCTGGGATTGGAAATCAGCTTGGAACCGTTATCCTTGGCCAACATGTCCAACGCGAGAGATAACTGATCCACATTCAGAACTCCGAGGTTCAGCTTATCGCCGGCTTTGGGTAACTCATACCAGGCGGAAAGTAAGCGTTGATTACCGCCGCCCCCCGTGCTTTTGCTTATAGGAGCAGTTAATTCCGCGCCATCCATGGAAACACCCACATGCTTAGGCAAATTAAGGCCATATTGCTCTTCATTGCCCACCAGCGTTTCCACCAGGCGTACTTCTATTAAAATTTGTTTTTTAGGTACATCCAGCTTTTTTATAACCGCATCGATGGCGTTGATGTTTTCCCATAAATCATTTACAACCAATATGTTGGAACGCATTTCCGTTTCTTTTTCCTCGGGCTCGGCCAACAATGGGGTCAGTTTACCTTTTGCGGATAGCAACGGTGTTAATGTAGGGATCAGGTTAAACGCGTTAAGATATTTCAACGCATACACGCGGGTCGATTTTTCACCGTTCACATCTTTATCAAACGACTTAACCAGTATAACACCGTCTTTGACTATGTAATGATAACCTAGGGATTTAAGAATGGTATTTAAGGCGCTGGCCAGGGTGACATTATATAATTGAACGCTTACACGTCCTTTTACCTCACCGCTGACAACGAGGTTCAAAGCATGTTGACGGGCAAATAATTTGAGCACTTCCGTTATGGAAGCACCGTTAAATTTTGGAGAAACTTTTTGTTGTAGTTTTTCTTCCAGCGAACCGGAAAAAAGAAAAGTTATGCTTATTAACACAATCCAAACTATTCTCATACCAACAACCCCGTATTACTGTAGTTTCAGGACTCTTTTTTGGGCGCCTTTTGTTAACACAACTTCCTTGGGACTGATGCGAGCCACTGTATAACCGGCAATGGTATCGCCCTCCATCAACACTTCGTCGTTAATCATGGCCACCGAGCCCGATTCCGCCACGCTAATGGCTTTTAAATTTAAAAGTACCTGCCGTTTCACAATTTTCTTCACTGTTTTTTTCGGGACATTGTTCGCGTCAAAAAACGGGTCCCGTCCCCAGGAAATCAGCGAGGCTTTATAAACCTCCTCAGAGGCATCCTGTGCTTGAGTCGGAGTTTCCTTTTTTTGCACCGTTTTTTGGGTGGCCTTTTTCGTCATCCGGCCGGTTACCCAGCCGTAATCATCTGAATTGATGATGACGTCACCAATCAACACAACCACCACGAGCCCGAGAGCATACAGTAATTTTCTTTCCCGTTTAGCGAGGCGCATGCTCGTCTCCTGTTTCACGCCAGGCATATAACATGCCGGTAATTTCAGCTTCTACCCGATTGCTTTTGCTTTCCGCCTTGTCCATAAACAGTTGATGCGCGGTTATATAAAAGGACATCTCCGGCCATGTATCAAGGAATTTTCCCACATCCAAAAAATGACCGCTCAGGACCATGCTAAAAGGCAGGGGCTTAACCGCCTTAGTGGATGTATCAGCAAAATAGACTTTAAAAATGGGCGTAAAATCCACCAATTCCAGATGATATGTTTCCGCCTGACGCTTAATTTTTTGCGTAATTTCGGATAAGGCGTCACGGTTGATAAACCGTTGTTTTACGGAATCCAGCTTTTGATGATGTTTTTGATAGAGCTGCCGTTGGCGATCAATATCCTTTCGGGCATGACTGGCGTTGAAATATTTCTTTTTTTGTGCGGACAGTTTTTGACGGGACTGTTGCCGTTTTTCCAGTGAAGGCTGATAATAAAACACAACCTCCGCCACGGATGCCAAAACAAAAAATAAAATTAAAATGAAAAATAATCGTTTTGCTGTCATTAGAATTGTGCCTTGATATCAAATGTCATCTTTTGGGTTCGCGCCCGTTTTGTTTTATCATTAACTTCTATATTCTTAAAAAATCCGAGTTTTTTAAGACGATCCACATAATTGATCAAAATAACATCACTCATCAGATAATCACCGTTGACATAACCGGAAATATTTACACTGTAATCATAGAGGGGCCTGATCTTCTTTTTCGATTTATTTTTCTTCTTTTTTCTGTTTTTCTTCTTGAGAAATTTTTTATCTACATACGGTCTCAGGGAAACCTCAGTCAGCACAATCTGTTGCGGCGTTTCATTACTGAGCAACTTCATAAAACGGGTAATGGGAGCCGGGTTCTGCAAAACACTTTTCAGTTGTTGGTTTTCCTTATCAAGGGCCTTTATTTTATCGCGTAATTCCAGATACTCGGTCTGAACGGGATTGATTTTTTTATATTTACGGGTGAGTTCAATCAATTCCTTCCCGGCCTCATCCACCTGCTTCAGTACACCATGGGTCTGCCAGGTTATGGCGGTTAAAACCAAAAACCCCGCCACCGCGGCCACCATGTTCAGTTGTTTATAAAAGGCGTTGCTGCGATATTCATCCGGGACAACATTAAACGGGCTTTTATTGCCCGATATGGCGCCTATCAACGCGCTGTATTCGCCATAGGTCATCACCAGATCGTTGCCCAATTGGGGACTTAACAAAAAAACGGGATAAGAAATCTGATTCCTCAGATAACCGACGAGGTTCTCTTTCTGAATGCCATAGCCGGTTAAACAAACACGTATTTTATCATCCCGGGCGCTATTTTTTCTAAGCAGTTCGATCGTATTTTGGATTTCATTTTTAAATAATTGCAAAACCGGATTTTGCTGCGCACTGATGGCCCGCAGGCGTTTTTTCAACACCTTGCGGATAGCCTCGGGCTTAATGGCGCCGTCCTTGCCAATGCCGGGCTCTTCACCAACCTTGAAGGTTTCCGGCTGCATTAAAACCGTTTTTTTGGTATGTACAGCGGCTTCCAAATTGGCGGCGCCGCTGGTTAAGGTTCGCGTGAAATCTATCCGTCCCTTATGTACACCGATCAGATGTGTCAGTTCATAGGAAATATCCACAATTATATCATGGCCGGAATCGGTCATCATGCGATTGTAGGAATTGATCAGGGCAACCGGACGCGGGATCAGTGTTTCCGGCTTTAAACCGGTACGCAATAAAACATTCATATACCGGTTTACAATTAACTTGGGCACGATCAATACAATGTATCTGTGGAACTCCTGCCCTTCTTTCTCAAAAGATTCAACACGCTCATAACGCCAGATATTGTCATCGGAAAAACGGGCCAATTCGGTTTGCAGTTTTAGAAATATGGCGCCCTGTATTTCTTTTTCCTTACGCATAACCGGTAATTCCACCAACTTCAGTGTAATGTCGGGACTATAAAAGCTGACATGCACTTTCATCCCTTTTTTGAAATGGTTGGCTTTTATATTGGCCAGAGTGAGATGGAGCGCCTTATCCAGGTCATTTTCCCTTACCGACAATACCTGACCGCCGGATTCCGCCACATGGATATCCTTTCCCGTCGCTTTCCCCACTGCGTAACGAATTTTGTCGGTATCGATATCCAGGGCTAAAAATTTATAGGAATTCAGATTCTGAATAAGAGTGAACGGAACAGAATATTCAGCATGTACGGTTTCTATTTTGTCCGCAATGGCAAAATCCGTACGGGCCCGATCGGATTTTTTATTTTTTTTATAAAAGGGATTGGGAACTACTTCCGGGGAAGTATCCGTGTTTTCTCTCATTTCTTTTTGGGCTACTGCTGTGGTTTCCATACTATCCCGTTTATTTAATGGCTTTCCATTTGGATGCTAAAATTATCCGCGCGTTCCCGTTAACGGAATGGCTCAGAAAACTTTTGATGATATCTTCATCCCGGGTCACTTTCAGTCGATTGGTGTATGTTTTGTCATTGATATCAACTGTTTTGGAACCGTATATTTTACCTTCCGAAATAATTCCGCCCTTAAAGGCCAGATTATTGACAATGGTTGAATTGTCTTCTTCATCTTCGTCATCATCGTCGTCATGATCTTCATCATGGTCGTCGTCATCATCGTCACCATCAGCCAAATCCGATCTTTCCCGGGCCAGGTTCACCATCACCACCACATCTTGAAAGTCAGCAGAGGGTGTGGATAGACTGGCATCCGCCAGTTCAAAAAGGTAGATCACCTGATTACTTTCAAGGCTCATGGTTTGGGAATTAAAATTGACATAATCCTGAACAAACTCCGCAGCCGATTTTTGATCGCCAAAGGGCGCCACATCCGGTACGGGGTCTCCGTCGCGCAAGGCATAGACATAATCCAGATCCACCGATGAATTCACACGCATATGACGACGATAAGCCCTGGCATGAAAGCCCAAAAGGCTCCATGAAGACGCTTCCACCGAAATGGGCGTATCCGCATCATAGGTTTCCGGAAAAACATACGTACGCGGGTTGTTGTCATCATTAACATTCCCCAAATTGACTTTCCACTTTGCCGCCGCATTACCGTTACCCGGATTGGGCCCAAAGGGATGATAAGCCTGATCTCCAACATTTACTTTAATGGTTATGGGCGCATCATAAGGGATATAAAAGATGGGATAAATTATCCAAAAGGCAAAGGGTAAATCACCCCCGATTACCGTGACACTGGCCGCGTATTCTTCCTTGGGAATCACTTCCCCGTCATCGACTTCAAATTCCACCGGATCGTCATCCGCCACGGCGGGTTCAACCCTAATCTTTTGCAGGCTGCCGGGTACATAGAGCAACATTTGGATGTCATGATCCGTGTTTTTCCAGGAATCGGAAAAGACGGCATCTCCGCCGGCCACAAAAAAGACCGGTCCATCCCAATTGCCTTTATTAAATGTTATATTCCCTTCGGCATACACAATGGTATTTGCCGGTGGATCGAAATCCTCATCGACAGTTAAATCGCCCGCATAATAATAAGATTGCCCGTCGTCCTGCGTCGCCTGTGCCAGCTCCTTCAAATTATCCAGATCAAAACGAGGAAGTGTCGGCGCGTTTTGATATACAAGGGAAGGATCATCATCGTCCGAATCCTGGGTTGTTGTTTTAACACCGTTAACGGTATTTGTGGTAAAAACCGCGTAGTCCGGCACATAATTGGAATCCGCTGCGCTGATGATGGTTTGCACGGTTTTCTGAGATTTATTGCTTTTCCCCACAGCGGTAATAATGACTTCCGAGCCGTTATCTTCCAGACTGACATCCGCCAACACGCCGTCTCCCAGATCCAGATCAGTGGTATTGAATTCTTCCACATCATCCGAACTGAGGTAACGTTTTACACCGTATTCCAAACCGGATTGCGCGGCGTAAAAAGCGCGTTGGTCTTCCTGTTGCAATAACTGTAAGGCACTGTCCGCGGATGAAAGCGAGGCCAGGATAACACCCAATGTGGCCAATATAAGCACAACCACGACGACGGTTGTCGCCATATTGCCCCTTTGTGATTTGAAGTTAGTTACGCGCATAAATACTCTCCGTAATGCTGACCGTATCGCCATTGGCCGCTTCCACAACTAAAGACACCTGCACAAAGCTCAAACTGTCCGCCGAGTTGGTTTCATCTTTTTCCACATTTAAATAGGTAAACGGCTCGCTCAAAATATTTCCAATAATCACCGAATCATTTTTCATAAAATGACCGGCTTCATACAAATAATGGACATCCGTGCCATCATTTTTTTTAAAAGTCAGTTCTGAAGCACTCATTTCATCGACGGCGGAACGATCCAGATTTCGTAAATCGCGTCGAATACCGCGTATCACCTTACGCAAATCCGCCACAGCCACGGTATTGGAAAACACATCATTAAAAGCGGTAACCTGGTTTGTCAAAATTTTAAAAGCGATGGCACCGACTATGCCGAGAACGGTGATCGCCACCACCATCTCCATCAACGTAAATCCGTGTGCGTTATAACCCGTTTTTTTCATTTTGAGTAAAGGGTTAAGTTCATGGTTACCGTGTAGGGATTCTCCACCTTTTGGTGGGCTACCGCAATGGTGATTTGATAGGCTTCATAACCGGTATTATCCCAATCATCTATATGCTCCACGGTTGTTGTCCGGGTAAATCCGTCATTCAGGGATTCCTCGGTTTCAAAATCTTCGATGGTTTTATACCAGTCCCAATTAGCATCCTTAAACGCCTGAATTTCTTCCATGCGCGATGATGCCAGGTTCACCGCTGTATTCATCATCCGTGTGCTAAATGATGCGTAGGAAATATTTCCCAACAAAACAAACAGAGAGGGCAAGGCAATCCCCGTGATAACCACCACCACAATGACTTCCATCAGGGTAAAGCCCTGCTCTTTCCGTAGTTTATACATAGTGATTCACCTTATCAGGAATTATTCCGGATCGGCAACGACCAATTCGCCATCATCGTTTACAGATACGGTATAGGACTCTCCGGAAGGTGTTTTGGGTTCATTGCCGTCCAGAAAAAAAGAACCCGGATCATCGTTGTAATCGGAAACCACATCGGATAATTCCGTGGAAGAATCGTCCATGAGATCCTGGGAATATTTCATCATAATAGCCGCTTCGATGGTTTTCCTGTTGGCCGTATTGGTTGCATCCGTGGCGTCGGAGGTTAAGTCGAAATATTTAGGTGCCGCAATGGCTGCCAAAATACCGATGATAACCACAACCACGATCAGTTCCATCAGGGTGAAACCGCTTTGGTTATTGTGTAAACGCATAATAAAACTCCTTTCGGTTTATGATATAAGACTTATCTGCTTTTTATTTATCGGATGAAGGATTAAAATATCTGCATCATGTCCCACATTGGTAAGAAAATAGCCAGCGCGAGAAAGATCATCATGGCCCCTAATACAACCGTTACGATAGGTTCGATCATCGTCGTCAGGCTTGAAACGGTTTCGGTCACATCCCGGTAATAATGTTCCGAGACATTGCCTAACATGTTATCAAGAGAACCCGACTTTTCACCGATGTTGACCATCAATACCAATAAATTATCAAAATAAGGGGACTGCTTAATAGCCCGGGCAATGGGCTCACCCATGCTGATCCGGTCTTTGATCGCGGCAACTTCTTTTTTATACACTTCATTATCCAGTGTATCCTGAATTATTTCCATGGATCTTAAAATGGAAATACCACTGCTGTTCATGGTATAAAGAAGTTTGGCAAAACGCGATATATTTAACTTGCGCACCAGATTCCCCATAACCGGGATTTTTAAACGTAAATAATCGAGTCGGGCTTTGCCTTCCGCGGTTTTGGCGTAGGTAATAAAAGCCATAACCAATCCGGCTACCACCGCCGCCAACAGGAGGCCATAGCCGGTGAGCAGATAATAAAAGCCCATAATTATTTTCGTAGGCAAAGGGAGTTCGGCCCCGCTTTTTTCAAATATCGGGGCGAAATTGGGGATTACAAAGGTGGTAAAAACGATAAAGGCACCCATAATGCCCACAATTACAAAAGAGGGATAACGCAAGGCTTTTTTTACGGCTTTGCGAATTTTGTCATCTTCCTCCAAAAATTCCGCCAGTTGCATTAAACTTTCTTCCAGTGTTCCGCTCACTTCGCCCACGCGAACGGAATTGACATATATATGCGGAAATGATTTGGGAAATTGCTCCAACGCGTCGGAAAGCTTACTACCGGCCTCGATATCGGAGGCGATATCACTGATCATATCCTGAAATTCGGGTTCATCGGTCTGTTCCTTTATCACGCGTAAGCAGGTTACGATGGGAATCCCGGCTTTAAGCAGAGTATATAGTTGTTTGGTGAACATCAGGATTGTTTTGATATCCGTCTTGGTAGATTTTTTTCGGGAACGTTTCTTTTCCCTAAACACCGAGACCGATACAGGCGTCATCTTCAATTTTTGCAATTCATGTAAGACGGCCTTTTTATCATTGGCCAGAATAACATTTTCAACGGTTTTACCTTCACTGTTGATAGCTTTATATTTGAAATTCGGCATGACCTGTCTCCTATCGCATCCAGTTTAAATAGAATTGCGTGAGCTGATTACCCCAGACCAGAAACATAAAAAAACCGGCCGCCAAAAACGGGCCGAGCGGGATATGTTCCGGCACATGACGGGTCAGGCTTTTCATAACGATGATCACCAGAAAAGCGGAGACAAAGCCGATATAGGCCGCGGCCAGAACGGGCAAGGCACCCAGGTAAAAACCGGCCACAGCGGCAAATTTAACATCCCCCATGCCCAGACTCTCTTTTTTAAAGACCGCCTCGCCCAACCAACCGATAAACCACATCACACCACCACCGGCCAAAAAACCTATCAGCGCCTTACTCCAGGGGATGAAGGGTTGATACAGGTTATAAAGCACGCCCGTGAGCAATAAGGCAATTAACATTTTGTTATAAATCAATCGTGTATGCCAGTCGATGATCGAAATTGCCACCATAAACGCGGCAAACAACAGGTACAATACAACCGGAGCATCGTGGGCGCTGTAATGATATACCAAACCGAATATCAACGCTGTCGCCATTTCCACAAGGGGGTATTGAATGCCGATAGGGGCGTGGCATCGGCGGCACTTCCCTTTCAATATCAGATAGCTTAAGACCGGAATATTATCATAAAAAGCAACTTTTTTGCCGCAAGAGGGACAGCTTGAACCCGGATACCACAAGGACATACCGCGCGGCAGGCGGTAAATGACCACATTTAAAAAAGAACCGATGGCCAGTCCAATCAGTATTACTGTCAATTCTTCCATGGCGTCCTACATAAGTTGTAATTCGATTTCGTCTTCTTCTTCAACAACAGCGGCGGTTTGCAACAATGGTTGTTCCGGAGGCACGCGTCGGCGATCCAGGGCTTTTTTGATTTGTTCCACAAGACGGGCCGGTTCAATGGGTTTAACCAAAAAGCCATCCGCGCCCAGTTCATACACTTTTTGCTCGCTCTTTGGTGTTTTAAGCGCCGTGAAAATCAAAACGGGGATGTGTTCGTATTCCGGATTTGATTTCAATTCCTGCAACAATTCATAGCCATCCATGTTGGGCATCATGATATCCAGTACAATTAAATCCGGCTTATTAACGGCGATGACTTCCAAAGCTTTTTCGCCGTCTTCCGCTTCCATAACTTCCCAGGGGGTCGTTTTTTCTATAATCTTGGAAACAAGCATACGGGTTTGGGGCGCGTCATCGGTTATCAGTATTTTTATTTTCCGTCCACCGGCAGGCGCGGAGGGCTGTCCGTTTGTGTTGCCATTAGCGGAAGGTACCGTGGCCGGTACCGATTTTTCCGGAGCGGCGCCGTTACCGTTGGATTCGGGAATCTCCAGTTTGAGCTTGTCATTTCCACGGGGAACGGGCTTGGTCATCGGTTGGGGTTCAGGGTTTTCCCTTTTGACCGCCACGCTCTCCGGTTGCGGGGCACGTCTTTTTTGAGATACCGGATTCACAACCCGAACGATTTCATTGTAATCGGTAATACCCGTGGCAACCAGATGCAGCGCATCTTCGAACAGATTACGGAAGCCGTTGCCCCGGGCCGCTTTACGCATGGCCGCTACCGGCGCATCCGCAGCAATCAGATCGCGAACATTATTATCAAGAATCAAAATTTCATAAACACCGATGCGTCCCTTGTAGCCTAAAAATCCGCATTTGTTACATCCCTTGGGTTCATATACTTGCGGGGCCTCTTCAAACTGTTTCAGCATGGTGTATAAGCGGTCTTCGATATCCTGACGTTCCACGGGCTTTTTGCAATGGGGACATAACTTACGTACCAACCGTTGGGCAATAACACCCTGTAACGCTTCTGTGATCTTGAACTTGTCAACCCCCATATCCTTCAGGCGGGTAACGGTGGTAAAGGTATCATTGGTATGCAGGGTACTTAACACCAAGTGACCGGTTAAGGAAGCCTGAACGCTGATTTCCGCGGTCTCCTCATCACGGATTTCGCCCACCAAAATAACATCCGGGTCCTGCCGTAAAAAACTGCGCAGGGCACTGGCAAAGGTCACACCCGCTTTTTCATTCACCTGGACCTGATTGATGCCTTCAAACATATATTCAATGGGGTCTTCGATGGTCAGGATGTTATTTGTGGTGTTACGAATACGGTTGATGGCCGCATAAAGGGTGGTGCTTTTTCCGGAACCGGTGGGGCCGGTTACCAGAACCATGCCCTGCTTAAAGCCGAAACATTTTTCCAGTTGTGTCCGGTTATATCCCTGAATGCCCAACTCGTCAAGGGACAGCGTGGCTTTGCGTTTATCCAGAATCCGGATCACTACTTTTTCACCGTAACTGGTGGGGAGAATGGAAACACGCAGGTCAAAATCATTCTCATCGATATAGACCTTGGCTTTCCCGTCCTGGGGTTTGCGTGTTTCGGCAATGTTCAGGTTGGAAATGATTTTGATCCGGCTGACCAGAGCCGGTTGCAAAGCACGGGGAATTTCCATTTCGTTACGTAAAACACCGTCTATGCGAAACCGCACCAACACTGACTTTTCCTTGGGTTCGATATGGATATCGGATGTTTCCTTGGCAATGGAATCGCCGATAATCTGATTCACCAGCTTAATAACCGGTGCGTCACTTTCCAGGCCGGAATCACCTTCAAAACGGATATTCGCATGATCCATATCCGAATGCACCAGATCGGTAATGATTTTATCCGGCGCGTAATATTCATTCAATTTGCGTTTGATGACATCCAGGGGCGCGAAAAACTTTTTTACATAACGGCCGCTGATGTATTCGATCTCATTCTCGGCGTCCAAATCAAAAGGATTGGAAAAAGCCACGGCGATATGCGTATCATTCATTTGCAAAGCCAGCAAACCGTATTTGTGGCATACCTCTTCCGCCACCAGGGTTACCACATCCGGCTCGGCATCCACCTGATCGAGGTTCACACCAGGTATTTGCAGGGCGATTTTGACAAACTGGCGTATTTCATTGGCTGTAAGATAGTTATTGTCCGTCAGAATCTTGTACAGGTATTTCTGATCCGGAAAACGATAAGCCAGTTCTTCAATTAAGGAAGCATCGATAACTTTATAATAAACAAACGCCCGCGCCAACCAGCGATCGGTAAACGATATTTTGTCTAATATGTCCATATCCCATCCGTCATAGTCTTTTTGTTCTATTCGGATTGGCGTATGATGACTTAAATTAGCCCGTTTAACTGCACAGTTTTACGGTATTTACAAGGTATAAAAGATTATGTTAATCGTTGTGTCTGGCGAGGCGAATTATTTTTTCAGGGATGTTATCCGGGCGGGCGTCCATGCGGTACATGGCCTGTTCCTTGTGGAACCAGGTTATTTGCCTTTTGGCGTAACGGCGTGTATTGCGTTTGATATGTTCGATACTCTCTTCCAGAGTCATGCGCCCATCCAACCAGTCCAGCAATTCCGCGTATCCAACCGTTTGCATGGATTTACAAGTCGCGTAACCGTCCAGCTTCAGGGCGCGTACTTCCTCCGGCAATCCTGCGCTTATCATATTATCCACGCGTTGGTTAATCCGGGCATATAATTCCTCCCGCGGCCTTTCCAGGCCGATATAAATATAAGGGAAAGGCAGCGGCGCATGGGGACGGGCATGCCAATAACTAAAGGGCCGCCCGGTGGCATGAATCACTTCCAGGGCGCGTATTATACGCCGGGCATCCGTGGGCTGGATACGTCGGGCGTAGGCCGGGTCTCTCGAAATCAATTCATCAAATAAAGTCGCCAGACCTTCTTCACGCGCACGTCCTTCCAGGGCTCTTCGCTGACGGGTGGTATCCGTGTCGAGGGGCATTAGCCCCTGCAGATAAGCCCGCAGATATAGTCCGGTTCCACCGGCGACAATCACATTTTTACCCTGTTCCCGGAGACGTACCGTGATGGCGCGGGCCTGTTTTTCGAACATACCGGCGTTATAGGGCTCGTCGGGTTCACGGATATCGATGCAATGATGCCGCACACCCCGTTGTTCCTCAGGACCCGGTTTCGCGGTGCCGATATCCAGTTTTTTATAAACCTGTCGGGAATCGGCGCTGATGATCTCGGCGTCACACTTTAAAGCCGTTTCAACGGCAACCGCCGTTTTCCCCACGGCCGTGGGACCGGCCAGTACAATAACAGGCAACATCAACGGAACCGGGCTTTAAGGTCTTCCATCGACATAGAGATGACCGCCGGCCGGCCGTTTGGCGCAAAGAAGGGCGTTGCGCAGGCAAACAATTGATCCACCAGGGCGTGCATTTGCGCTTCGCTTAAAACTTCACCGGCTTTATAGGCGTTTTTAAAGGCAAAAGCCGCCGCAATTTTTTCCGTCGGATCATATTGGCCGTGGGGTGTGTTTTTATAAAAATCGATGATATCCAACAATATCTGACTTTCACGGCCTATTTTGACATCCACCGGCATTTCCTCGATAACAATCGTATTGCCGCTGAACACACGGATCATAAAACCGATTTTTTCCAGATGATTGTTTATGTCCTTAAAAACCAAAAAATCATCCAGCGCAAGGGTTATTTTCTGTGGAAAGAGTAATTTTTGACCATAACCGGTTTGCCCGCCGGTTAATTTTGTCAATGTGGCCTCGTACAAAATACGCGCGTGTGCCAAATGCTGATCGATGATGACCAAACCGCTTTTTATTTCCGATAAAATATAAGTCCGTTGCAACTGCCAAAACCGATTATGATCGTTCACGGCGTTGCTTCCCGTCACCGGGGATGTGGCTCTATCCCGCGTGCTGTCGTTAAACCAGGCCAGAGAGAGTTGTTGCTGATTTTTTTTAAGTCCTGCCTCCGGAACGGGGTCTTTTTTCTTTTTGGCGCCCGCCGGGGCCGGGGTAATCGGGACCGCCGCAAATGCCTGCGCGCTGCCTTCCAGTGATATGCGCGGCAAAGCCCCGCTGTTATTAAGCGCCCGGCTGACACTGTTCAGGAACATGTAATATAAACTGCGTTCGTTGCTGAAGCGCACCTGCATCTTGGTTGGATGAATGTTCACATCCACCAGTGTGGGGTCAATTGTCAAATTAAGCACAAAAAGCGGATGTTCGCCTTCTTTCAACGTTTCACCATATCCCTGATACACGGCATAAGCCAGTGAACGATCCTGAATGGGGCGATTGTTAAGAAACAGATGCTGGTGGCTTCGCGACTTGCGTTTCATGGACGGCGGGCTGATGAAACCGGCTATCCGCGCGCCGGCCAGGGCATGATCCACTTCGATCATCTCCCGTACCACATCATGACCAAAGACATCGCCGATGCGTTCTTTGAGTGTTCCTTTTTTGAAGTTGAAAAACGATTTACCATCCATCCATAATTCAAAAGAGATATCCGGCCGGGCTAACACAAATTTTTTAATGGTGGCAATGATCCGTTGATTTTCCGCGGTATCGCTTTTTAGAAATTTACGCCGGGCCGGTGTGTTATAAAACAGGTTTTGTATGGACAGGCTGGTGCCTTTATTATACGCGGTATGCTTTTGGGCAACCATGGCGCCGCCTTCCAGTCGCAAAAAAGAGCCGATGGTATCGTCCTTATGGCGGGTTTTCACCTCCACAATGGAAACGGAGGCAATGCTGGGCAACGCTTCCCCGCGGAAACCAAGGCTACTGATGTTATCCAGGTCTTTTAAATTTTTAATTTTACTGGTGGCATGCCGTTTAAAGGCCAGTGGCAGGTCCTGACCGGTCATACCACACCCATCATCCACAACCTGAATCAGTTTTTTGCCCCCTTCGGC
>RFFS01000030.1 GCA_003696775.1 Calditrichota bacterium | reverse complement strand
TGCCATTTCATCCCAGGGGATGGCTTTCGGTTCCACAAGTTTACATTCAAGCGATTCATGTCCCGGTGCAAATTGTCCGTCCAGCAAACGGGCCAGAAAGATAACATAAACCTGATTAACATGAGGCAGACTGTACACCGCCTGCAGACGCTCAATCTCTACACGGGCGCAGGCTTCTTCTTCCGTTTCGCGCATGGCGCCCTGCTCCAGAGTCTCGCCGTTTTCCATGAATCCGGCCGGAATGGTCCATAAACCGTAACGCGGTTCGATAGCCCGGCGGCACATCAATATTTTTCCTTCCCATACAGGAATACATCCCACCACCATCCGCGGGTTCTCATAGTGAATCTTCCCACACTGTTCACACACATAACGGGGGCGATTATCGCCTTCGGGAATTTTTATCTTTACCGGCGCTCCACAGGCGCTGCAATATTTCATGTCAGGGTGCTCCAATCCGTATGTTTTTCAAGTAAACGCACCAGGGTTTCCATCCGGACTTTATCCTGTTCCGTAAAACGAGCCGGCCGCGGGCTATCGATATCCAAAACGGCAATGACACGATTTTCATTGAATACCGGTATAACCAATTCACTGCGGGAATCGGCATCACAGGCAATGTGCCCGGGAAAGGCATGCACATCATCCACCATCACCGATCGTTCCGTTTCCGCAGACCGGGCACATACGCCCTTCCCCAATGGCAAATGCACACAAGCCGGTTTCCCCTGAAACGGACCGAGTAGCAAACCATCTTTACGAACCCTGTAAAAGCCTGCCCAGTTAACATTTTCCAAACGTTCATAAAGGAAAGCGGATAAATTGGCCATATTGGCCCACGGATCGCGGGTGCTTTCCAGCAACGCCTTAGCCTGTCGTAAAAGCATATCCATCAGGCGCTATCTCTTTGACCTGTAAAGGGTGGCCGGAATTTAAAGCCGTACAGTACCGGGCCCCTGGCGCCGTCTTCACAAATTTGCCGGATAACCATTTCCAACGGCATACCGATGGAAGCTTCATCCAACGTCATATCGGTCAATTGGGCCGTTACGCGGACACCTTCTTCCAGATCGATGAGCCCCACAAGATAGGGCGCCTGATCATCAAACCGATCGGGAGCCTGATAAATGATGGTATAACTGTATAATGTACCGCGTCCCTTAAAGCGGTAATCGCTGTAATTTCTGGATTTACACTCCGGACACACCAAACGCGGCGGAAAACTGAGATGGCCGCAGTCGTTGCACCGGGTTCCTTGTAATTTGTATCGTTGGTCTTTCAATCGCCAATAACGGGGAATATCCATGGTGACCACCTATTTATTTAAACATGTTAAAATGGAAGTAATAACCGTGGCGCCGCTGCCCCCCACATTTTGAGTCATGGCGTAACGCGGACGGGGTATTTGTATTGGGGAAGGCGCTTCACCGCGTAACTGGGTGATGGCTTCCACCACCTGATAAACACCCGTGGCGCCAACGGGATGACCACGGCCCTTTAATCCGCCCATTGTGGAAAGCGGCAATCCGCCGTTGATGCCCACGCCGGTTTTCTCCGCAAAACGCAGAGCCTCTCCGGCTTCGGCGAAACCACTGGCTTCCAATGAGAGGGCGGTCATGATACTAAAGGCGTCATGTGCTTCAAACAGGCTGATATCCTTTGGTGTAACACCGGCCACATGATAGGCTTTTTTGACACTGCGTTCCACACCACGCAGCCACAGGGGATTTTTACGATTATCAAGAGCCAGTGTGTCCGTGCCCACTTCACAGGCCAGGATGGATATCGGCATGCCCTTGTATTTTTCAACATCTTCTTCCGCAACCACAATAACCGCCGCCGCGCCATCCGCTATGGGACTGGCGTCCAGAAGACTAACGGGATCGGCCACCGGCTTGGATGCACTATATGTTTTTTCATCAATCTGAAAATGAAACATGGCATGGGGATTATGAACGGCGTTGGCGTGCGCGTTGACCGGAAAAACGGCAAAGTCACGTTTTTCATAGCCGTATTCGTGCATGTAGCGGCGCATAAGCAAGGCGTTTATTCCCACAAAACTGAGCCCCATATTGGTTTCATAATCGGCGTCTGCGGCTGTGGCCAGAGCCGCCGTGCTGTGGTTGCCGGAATACTCAGTCAGCTTTTCCACGGCCACCACGCCCACGGTATCCATCAGTCCGGAGGCCACCGCTTTCACGGCCATGCGTACCGCCGCGCCGCCCGACCCGCAGGCCGCTTCGATTTTCATGCCTTCCACCCCATCCAAACCGGCATAATCCACAATCAACGATCCGAGATGCTCCTGATCGCTCAGGGCGCCGGAAAGCATATTACCCACGGTTACGCCGTCCAGGGTTTCCACACCGGCATCGTCCATGGCGTCGCGTAGAGCGCTAACGGCCAGGTCGCGCAAATTGCTTTGCCAATGCTCGCGCACCGGGGTCTGACCTATGCCTACTATGGCTACTTTTCTCATTTGTTTACCTGTTCGTTTGAGTTAATTCGAATGTTTAGTGTACGGACAACAGCATCGATCCATAATCTTTTAGATATTATCCTTTGTAAATTTTCTTACGATAACGGGCGTATTTCCCGTAATCGATATAAATGGTGCGATTGATATAATCTTCCGTACGCGGCGCCTTACCGATTACCCCGGGGAGGGCGTCCGTTACGGTAAACAACATGGCGTCGCTACCCGCGCCGGAGCCAAAACTGGCCACAAGTATTTTATCCCCGGGACGGCTGTGGTCCAACACATTGGACAAACCCAAAACCGAGGCGCCTGCGTAGGTATTGCCCACCCGCGGCGATAACAATCCATGACGTATTTGTTCCCCGGTGAATCCAAATTGCCTGGCGATTTTTTGCGGAAATTTGCTGTTGGGTTGATGAAAGACAGCCTGGGCGATCTCATTAACATCTACATGCAGACCTTCCAGCAACCGGCTTACCGATTCGGTAATATGTTTAAAGTAGGCCGGGTCCCCTGTAAAGCGGTTGCCGTGTTCCGGATATTTTTGATAAGCGCGGCGGAAAAAATCGGGTGTATCGGTTACATAGCTGTAACTGCCTTCCAGCACCGCCACCGCTTCCTCAGCCGGGCCGATCACAAAAGCCGCTCCGCCCGCCGCCGCGGTATATTCCAGGGCATCACCGGGTTTGCCCTGGGCGGTATCCATTCCGAGCGCCAAAACGTAATCCCCCATGCCGCTGCCCACAAAACCGTAAGCGGCCTGCATGGCCTCGGTTCCGGCTTTACAGGCAAATTCCATATCCGCCGCCAGCGTGGCCGGCGCGATATCCAAAATTTGCGCCAGGATGGTGCCGGTCGGTTTAACCGCATAGGGATGGGATTCGGACCCAACCCAAACGGCCCGGATATCCGTTGGTGAAACCGTGCAACGCGCCAGAGCGTTGCGGGCGGCCTCCACGGACATGGTCAGAGTATCTTCATCCGGACCGGGCACGCTTTTTTCCACCACGGGTAAAAAATCCCGGTCCTGACCATCCCGCCACAATTCGGATATGGATGATGTTTTGATTCGATAAGCGGGCACATAAGCACCGTAGCCAATTATCCCGACTTTTCGATTGGGTTGCATGAATCGTTTCATAATTATCCTGCCCAGTATTATGTTATCGGCTGTGCACCGAAAGTTATTTCTTTTTTTCAATTTACCAAATTGCAAATTTACCTTAAATAAGGCAAAACACAAAGAAATAAAGAGCCCCCGGTGCCTTCCCGGAAGGATATACCCGTACAATGGAGGATTCCTCACTGCGTTCGGAATGACAGGGACGGGAAATACACTCAAATTCCTTTGCGTCTTCGTGTCTTCGCGGTTTTATTTTTTCAACCAAAAAGACACCAAGGCACAAAGATCGTATGATTACAGAGTGGGTTACTCAAAGGTTCTCACACACGGCAAGCACCGTATGGAATTAACCCACGATTTTAATCGTGGGTAGTATGCCATATACACACTACCTAAAACCGATTCATCGGTTTGATAAGGGAAGGGATTCTTCACTGC
>RFFS01000188.1 GCA_003696775.1 Calditrichota bacterium | reverse complement strand
TACGTGCCTGGCTTACCGATCGCAACGGTGTCTGTTGGATAGGCACGTTCTCCAACGGATTGAATCGCCTTGATGTGACCGACACAACATTTACCCGATATATCAACCAAAAAGGCAATCCCCAAAGCCTGAGCCATAATATCGTGCTTTCCTTATGTGAGCAATGGCAAAACGGTAAACAGTATATCTGGGTGGGCACGGCCGATGGCCTGAACCGCTTTGATGTGCAAAGCCAAACTTTCCGGCGCATCGGCCAGGCCGAGGGTCTGATAAACGGCGTGGTGTACAGCATCCAAAAAGATACAAACGGCATGCTCTGGCTGACCACCAACAAAGGACTGCACCGTTTTAATCCGGCCGATACCACTTTTATAAATTATAGCGTGGAAGACGGCTTGCAAAACATGGAATTTAACGTGAGCGCCGCCTGCATGGCGCCCAATGGCGAGATGTATATCGGCGGCGTCAATGGCTTCAACCGCTTTCATCCCCTCCGGCTGCCTGTGAACCGCGTGCCGCCGCCCGTAGTCATCACCGGTTTTCAGTTATTCAACAAACCCGCCGTTTGGCGCGCTCCTCTCACCCTGCGCTACGATCAAAACGTCTTTTCTTTTGAATACGCGGCATTGTCCTTTCCGGCTCCGCAAAAAAATCGCTACGCGTTTAAAATGGAAGGTTTCGATCGGGACTGGATCGATGCCGGCACGCGCCGTTTCACCACCTACACCAATCTCGATCCCGGGGTCTATACCTTTCGCGTCAAAGCATCCAACCACGACGGTTTATGGAACGAGGAAGGCGTCCGCCTGCCTCTCATCATCACCCCGCCGCCCTGGCGTTCCCCGTGGGCCTATCTGTTGTATGTCCTGCTTTTATTCTTCCTATATCGATCCGGCAAATGGGCCGTGGCCAACAGAAAATCCATACTGGCTTTGCGGAAACGACGGCTGTCCCATTACAAGATACTGGAACGCATAGGTGAAGGCGGACTGGCCACCGTTTTCCGTGCCGTGGACACCAATACCGATAAAATCGTGGCGCTGAAATTATTAAAAAAAGAACTCAGTAATGATCCGGAGAACCGCCGGCGGTTTCACAATGAGGGCCGTATCCTGTCCGGGCTGGATCACCCACACCTTGTCCGCACCTATGAAATGGGACAGGTCGGGGACGAAATGTTTATCGCTATGGAATATCTGCCCGGCCCGACCCTGGCGCGATATCATAAGGATAACGCCCCTTTGCCGGAAGGTGAGGTGATCCGACTGGCCCGGCAAATTCTTGACGGATTGCAACTAATCCATAACAACCGGATCATTCACCGGGACCTCAAGACGGCCAACATCATGTTTGACGCCGACAACAAACTGCGCATCATGGATTTTGGTCTGGCAAAATCGCACCTCTCCTCCATGATGACCGCCAGCGGCACATTAATGGGCACGCTGGGCTTTGTGGCCCCTGAACAAATCAGCAGCGCCCAGGTGGATCACCGCGTGGATATCTTCTCCTTTGGCGTCATCCTGTATGAGATGCTGACCGGCAAACTGCCCTTTTACGGTGAAAACGAAATGGCCCTGATTCACACCATATTCAGCGCCCGCCCCGTGCCGCCGGTCATGACCCGGCCCGACCTGCACCCGGACTGGGATGCCATTGTGGCCCGCTGCCTGGCCAAACAACCGGAAGAACGCTACCGTCAATGCGCTGAGATACGGAACGATCTGGACACGATTTACCGGGAAAGGAACCATGCGCCTGCCCGCTAACTGGGAACGGTTTTTAGAACCTTATATCAACATAGATGATTTTTATTTACGATTGGACGCGTTTTGCGCGGCATATCCCCTCATCATCCCCGCCCCCCGGCGGATTTTTCATGTATTCGAACGCGTCGCTCCGGAAGAAGCGCGTGTGGTACTATTCGGTGAAGACCCCTATCCGCGCCGCGCCTCGGCCAATGGCATCGCCTTTTGGGATATGGAAATACGTCGCTGGGATGACAAAACCCGCGGTAATTCGCTAAAAAACATGCTGAAAGCGCTTTTAACCGCCCGGGGCTGGTGCAATTATGCCACTCCCATTGCCCAATGCCGGGCAATCGCCAACTCCCGCGCCCTGCCCGCCCCCGATGGTTTGTTTGAATATTGGCTGAATCAGGGTGTATTTTTGCTGAACACCGCCCTTACCTTCAGCACGGCGGAGGATAAAAAGCACCACTTCGCCTTCTGGCGTGTCTTTCATTCCCATGTGATAGCCGCCCTGAACGCGCGTGACATCGGCAGCCCTTTTTATATTTTGTGGGGTAACAAGGCGGCAGGCTGGGAAGAAGTGATCCGCCGCAACCTGGATAATCCGGATAAAATCATACGTCAGGGGCATCCGACCTTTATCCATCAATTTATGGATAAAAACCGCCCCCATTGGTCCCCCTTTACCGAAATCGAACAGAAAACCGGTTTCGCCTGGCTGCCTTAAAACAGTGTAAAGCTCCCTCGTGTCATTCCGAACGCAGTGAGGAATCCCCTCTTGTTAGTATAATTTTTTCACCGCAAAGACACAAAGAATTTTATTGTTTTTCCATTTTGCCCTTCCGAACGTACTGAGGTATCCCTCCTCTTTTAAACCGATGCATCGGTTTGAACCATTATGCTTACACCACGTCCCCCACGATTAAAATCGTGGGTTAATTCTATAATGTGCTGTAATTGGTGATATACCGAAATACGTCTTATATGGGGAATAGACAATAATAACAACAGGAAAATTTCCGGACAGCTCATTTCCGCCCGCTGCCTGAGAATAGCCTTCCGCTACCTGAGCGTAGCCCTTGCTGCCTGAGCAAAGTCGT
>RFFS01000029.1 GCA_003696775.1 Calditrichota bacterium | reverse complement strand
CCGGATGCGCCCGGAGGTAATTTTAACCTGGGTACCTGGTCTAAAGGGAATATTCGTTCGATAACTTTTAATACTTCTGGTGTAGCAACGATATTATGTAATGTTCATCCGGAAATGGAAGCGTACATAATAATCTTAAATAATCCTTTTTTTGATGTAACGGATTCTACTGGAAGGTATAAGATAAAAAATATTCCTGCAGGCAACTATAATCTTACTGCTTGGTATTTCAATGATTCCAAGCTAACGAAATCGGTCAATGTACCCAAAAACGGTTCAATCAATGTGAATTTTTATTTGAAATAAATCCGTCGCTCAAAATTTTTCAATAATGGCATTGGTAACCCGAATAAGCGCATCAATGTCTTCCTTGCCCAAGGTTTCTTCAAATTGTTCGATATATGCATCGATTTCCTTGTTCACCTCTTCCAGCAGACGAATACCGGATTTAGTAATATAGGCAAAGGAAAGACGTCGGTCTGTTGAACCGGGTCGGCGATCCACCCAGCCCAGAATCATCATGCGGTCGAGCATGCGGGTGATGTCCGGCGCCCGTTCCACCAAACGTTCCTGAATGGCGTAACGCGGGTGACCCTTGGGATGCACACCCTTCAGAATCCGCAAAATATTGAATTGCGCCAGGGTTATGTCATGCGCTTTGCATATGGCTTGTAATTCGTTGCGCAGCAGGTTGGTTGTGTAAAGCAATCCGACAAGCGCCTCCTGCCCGGGACGATCGAATTTTTTTTGTTGAATACGTTCCTTAAGTGTGATCATGGGCCATTTCCTTGTTTAAACACGAAAATAAGGCAATCGTTGTTTAAATTCAATTTTTGCGGGTTTGCGGAAAATTGGAATGATTTTAGAAAATTTGAAGTTTATCAAAAAAAATGTATTTTTAATAAATGACCGGATTATGTTTCAATCATGAGTAAATTCTTTCTGCTAATAATTGCTGTTCTTCTGATTTTGCCACAGGATGCGCTGCACGCCCGTGATTCCAAAATTTATGGTCGTGTTTTTATTCCCGTTATCAAAAAGAAGAAACGCACTTTTCGCGGGCGGGTATATCGGAACCGTTTGGCATCCCGACGGCGCGGACGCCTGCCGGTCAGCGAAAAAAAACGATCGGCTTTTTCCGATTTGATTGTTTTGGCCTATCCGTTGAGTTTTAAGCCTAAATTGAAACCGCTTAAAAAAGCGCGTATGTTGCAAAAAAACGCGGAATTTCGTCCGCGCGTTTTACCCGTTACCCCCGGCACTCCGGTCGCGTTCATCAACTTGGATCGCTTTTATCATAATGTATTCAGCATTACCCCCGGCGCGCGTTTTGACATTGGCCGCCGACCCACCGGCGTGGCGGTTACGGAAAAGATTTACAAAACGGGCGAAGTGAAACTCTTTTGTGATATCCACTCCCAAATGAATGCCACCATTTTATGTGTTAACACCCCTTATTTTACACGGGTCAATAAAAACGGTGTTTTTCTTTTTAAGAATCTCCCCGCGGGGCGTTACCGCCTGGAAGCCTATCACCCGGATTTAGGGACGGTTTCCGAAATCATTACCGTTAAGGATGATGATGATCAGCGTATCGATTTTAATTTAAACCGTTGATGCGTATGCGGATGACCATTCAAAAAAAACTGTTTTTATCCATGGCCGGGCTGGCCGTGATCGTACTAACCGGCGTTCTGTACGCGGTTTCAATCATCCTCAGCCGGGCCATCGAGCAGGACGTGATCGATTCCTTTCGCAATACCCGGCAAATTTTCACTGAGCAGCAGCGGCTGGTTTACGACCGCCTGGTGGAATCCTGTTATCTGATAAGTGAAAATTCCACTTTTAAAGCCAATGTGACTCTGGGCGACCCCCAATCGGTTAATTTCAGCATTGATGAATATTCGGCTTTCACCAAGGTAGATTTATTTGTGGTAACCGACGCGCGGGGCAGGGTACTGGGGCGCCTTTCCGATCCCGACAAATACGGTGATGATCTATCCGGGCAAGGCACCATAGCCGAAGCGTTGCAGGGTATAGAGCCGGACAGCATCCTGAGTGAACCGGAGTTGTGGGGGATAGGGCGTAACCTGTTCCAGGTGGCTTCTCTGCCGGTCTATGCCGGTCCGTCCATCGTAGGTACATTAACACTGGGCACGCTTTTTACGGATGTGGAAGCGCGGGCTTTGAAAGGCGCCGGTAATATTGACATCACCATTTTTCTTAACGATCAAATTGTCGGCAGTTCATTTAAGCGGGCTTCCACCTCGGGCATTCAACGTCTGGCACGTAAAAACAAAGCGGTGATCGATACGGTCCTTGATTTCAGCACGCCCACGCCCGCCTTCATCGACTCCCTGAAGGGGATACCGCAATATGTTTTTATCAGCCCCCTTGGCAAAGGCGAGCGGGCGTATTATATAGCCACCGTGCCCACCTCCACAGAGTTGGCGGTATTACATGCCATACGTCGCAATATCGTTTACATCGGGGGCGGATTTTTACTGGCGGCCATTCTCTTTGCCTTGTTGCTCGGCGCCACATTTTCGCGGCCCATCCGCCGCCTGGCCGAAGGGATGAACAAAGTAAAGGAAGGGAACCTGGATGTTTCCGTTCAGCCTTCCACGCGTGATGAAATAGGGGTGCTGACCGCGACGTTTAATGATATGATACAAGGCCTGCGGGAACGTTTGCATCTGAGTAAATACGTGGGTACACATACGCTGGATATGGTGGCCGGCGCCGGAACCCGGGATGTGGAACTGGGTGGTTCCAGGGAAGAACTGGCGGTGCTGTTCAGTGACATCAGGGGCTTTACGGCTTATAGCGAAAATCGTGATCCCGAGCAGGTCATTACCATGTTGAACCGCTATCTCGGTTTTCAGGCGGAACTGGTGGACGCCCATAACGGCAGTGTGGATAAGTTTGTGGGCGATGAAATGTTTGCCCTTTTTACCGGCGCGGACGCGGTGCAACGCGCTGTCCAATGCGCGTTGGATATTCAGGATCGCATCGCCCTGGAACATGAACACGATCCGGCGCCCGTTCATATCGGTATCGGCATCAATTTTGGACCGGTCATTCTGGGGAATATGGGTGCGCGACAAAGAATGGATTACACGGCGCTTGGGGCAACGGTCAATCTGGGTGCCCGATTGTGTTCAGCGGCCAAGGGAGGTAAAATTTTAATGCCTAAAACCCTGGCGGAACAAGTAAACGAAATCAGGATAACCAATATTTATCTGATGACCTTCAAAGGTTTCAGTGAGAAAATAAAAATCGCGGAGGTGGCCCGTGCTTAAAAAAATCTTACCCCTTTTAAGCCTGTTTTGGATGGGAAGTCTTCCGTTGACGGCACAGGTGGAGTGGAACGGCAGTGTGGATTTTGAAGTGGCCATGGGCGGCAGGGATTCCCGTTTTGTGACCAATGAGTTGGCCAACGGTTTCCGGCGACCGCATCTGGGCATCCGCGAACTCGACCTGTTCTTCTTCAGCGATCTCGGTGAATCGTTTTTCTTTAACGGGCGTCTGCAGTGGGATATATGGGGCAGCGGACAGTTGAATCCCGTACGTGTTTCCCTGGCCTCCCTGAGCTGGGAGCCGGAAGAAGGGCCAGTCAGTCTCACGGTCGGGCGCTTTATCAACCCCTTTGGACTTTATCCCCGCCGCCAGCTAAGCAGTGAAAATTCCTTTATCAATGCGCCGCTGGCCTATGCTTATTTTATAAATATTTCCGATACGCGCGGCTTTTGGCCGATGGCGGGTAACGCGGGGACCTACGGAACCGATGATGTCGGCTTAACCATGAGTTATTTCGGCGGCTATACTACAGGCGGCCTTATAAACTGGGTGATCATTCCGGAAGGGCTGGACCTGGCTTTGGCGGTGACCAACGGCGCGCCGGCCTCCCAAAAGAATTTTTCCAATCTTCAAAATCTGAACGTAACCATGCGATTGGGCATTCAGCCCTTTATCTTTTGGCAACAGGGCTTTTCCGTTAGTCATGGCAGCTTTATGAGAAAAGCCGCCGTCAATACCAATTTCGACCGTCTGGAAAAATACCGCCAAACCCTTTTGGGAACGGACCTGATCTTGGCCTATACCTATTTTGAGATATCGGGTGAATTCCTCTACGCGATCTGGGATGTGCCCGGCTCGGACAATAACGGATTTCAGATAGGACCGGACGGCCAATTGTTGCGTTACCGGCTGACCAACTGGAGCGGCTATGTGGATGTGAAAGTTGAATTGCCGTTCTGGTCGGGCAGCTATATCGCCGGTCGTTATGAAAAAATGGTATTCAATGCCTATGATCCTCCTGAATCGAGTAACCTTTCCGCCGGCAATCCCTGGGATGACGGCTTGTTCCGTTATTCATTTGCCGCGGGATATAAACTGGCCCGTCCGGTTTTGCTCAAGTTTGCATTCAGTGAGCAAATATATGACGATACATCCATCAAGCTGGATGACTGGACCATGCGTCTGGTTTTGAATGTTTCCCTGTAAGGCAAAGGAGTCCGCATGATATCCCGAAGAGATTTTCTGAAAAACGCCGCCTGGGCGGGTGTGCCGATAATGGCCGGACTGAACGCCTGCGAAACCGTTAATAGTCCGGAAGACAATTCTAACTGGCGTGACGATTTTAATATTATGACCGAAGCCGCCCGATTCGAAGCTTCAACCATCGTTACCTACAACACCATACTGACTTCCGGAATTTTAAATGACGCGCCGGAAGCCCTGCAGGCCGATCTCAATGCCCTGTTGTTTAAAAATCATCATAATGAGCACCTCGAGAGTTTTAACGAAGCCTTTGCCGAAAAGAATTTTGACCTTGTGGATACCGCCGGCGTATCGCCGGACCCGCGATGGGGAGATGTAGCCGATTGGCGCGATGCGATTATTCTTGCTCTGAATATGGAATTTGAAGCCGCCAGGTTTTATTTTAGCCGCATGACGGATCAGTTGACCACCACCTTTGTTCGCAAACGGTTCGCCAATGTTTTTCCGGTGGAAATGAGCCATGCCGTTGCCTTTAAATTTATGCTTGGCGAACAACCGGCCATTAACGCCGGGTTGTTTGAAAACTTTTCCATAGCCAGCAAACTTTAAATCTATCCGGAGCGGCCCGATGGCGCGATTGCCTTTACTCCTTCTGCTTCTTTTAACCTTCACATGCCGATCTCAAAATAACATACCTGTGCGTCCTTACCAAATCCCACACTGGGCAAAGGGGATTGTCTGGTATCAAATTTTCCCGGAACGCTTCCGAAACGGCGATACCGCCAATGATCCGCGGGCCGGGGAAGTGCCCAGGGCGGAGCGTTATGGTCACTGGCAAGTGCATCCCTGGAACAGTGACTGGTTTGAAGTCAAACCGTACGAACGCAGCTTTTCCGATCGTTTTTATGATGTGGTATATCAAAGGCGTTACGGCGGAGACCTGATCGGTGTTATGGAAAAATTGGATTATTTGCAGGATTTGGGCATCGATGCCATCTATTTCAACCCGCTGTTTGAAGCGCCCAGCCTGCATAAATACGACGGCGCCACCTTTCATCATATCGACAACAATTTCGGACGAGACAGTCGCGGCGATTTACGCCGTTTGGCCACGGCCCGCGAAACGGAAGACCCGTCCACCTGGATATGGACGTCAGCCGACTCCGTATTTTTGGAATTGATTCACGAAGCGCATAAACGCCATATACGTATTGTGATCGATGGTGTTTTTAATCATACCGGCACGGCATTTTTCGCTTTCAAAGATGTGCTGGAAAAGGGCAAGGCCTCACGCTATGCCGACTGGTACGATGTGACCGCCTGGGACGATCCCGAAACACCCACCAATGAATTTGATTACAAAGGCTGGTGGGGCGTAAAAGGACTCCCCGAATTTTATGAAGATGAAAACGGCTTTCGTCCGGCGGTTTGGGACTATATTTTTCATGCCACCAAACGCTGGATGGACCCCGATGGAGACGGTGATCCGTCGGATGGCATCGACGGTTGGCGTCTGGATGCCGCCGCCCAGGTGGCGCCGGTATTTTGGAAAAAATGGTACGCCCGGGTTAAAGCACTCAATCCGCAGGCCCTGATTGTGGCGGAACTGTGGGATGACGCTTCCGGCGCGGTAAAAGACGCCCGTTTTGACGGCGCCATGAATTACCCTTTTGCCTATGCCATGACTGATTATTTTATCGACCGGGCAACCGCCATCAGCAGTGATGAACTGGCCCGACGCCTGACGGCTTTATATCACAATTACGGAAAACAAACCCTGAATGTGTTGTGGAATCTTATAGATTCCCATGATACGGACAGGGTCGCATCGATGATTCTTAATCCCGATTTGAATTTTGACCGTCAACGCAGCCCGAAAGATAACCCGGATTACGTGCTGCGCAAGCCCGATGCGCGGGAACGACGGATACAAAAACAGATCGCGGCTTTTCAGATGACTTTCCCCGGCGCGCCTTTGATCTATTACGGAACGGAAGCCGGTATGTGGGGCAGTGATGATCCCGATGATCGTAAACCTATGCTTTGGGACGATATGGATTATGATAATGAAAAACATCATCCCTTACCCGGGCATTCGCGTCCGGATGACGCGAATTATTTTGACAGACAACTTTTTAATTACTATCGTTCTTTGATCGCACTGAGAAAGCATAATCCCGCGTTGCAAACCGGCGATTTTCAGGTTGCCCGTTCACTGACCGATACAGATTTGTTTGCCTTTTACCGACGCAGCCCGGAACAAACGTTGCTGGTGGTTTTTAATCGATCAGACACCGTATTACCGCTGAAACAACCCGTGGGAACCTCATGGCGTGTGGTTCATGGCTCCGGCACATCAACGGTACCGGCCAGAGGCTTTATGGTGTTGGAAGTCGTAAAAAAATAAAATGTGTGTTCGGCTGCACAGTAAACTGTTATCCGAATAAATTAAACTGGCAGGAATTCACTAATCCTTACACCTATGCTATCATGGAGCTGAATATGCGCAAGTATTTTTATGGGGCTGCGTTATGCCTGTTTGTCCTGGTGGGACTCTATTTCCAACAGGATGCGGAAGTATCCGCCGATCGCCATTTATACCCGGCCGATTATGCTTTCATTAAAAGAACCTTTCCATATTATAAAGCGGATAAAAACGCCCTGTTGCGGGCTCGTCAGATGTGGCGGGCGCAACGCAGGCCCGAGCTGGATAAAACCAATATACCTCAATGGACTTTTCTTGGCCCGCGTAATGTGGGGGGGCGTGTCGTGGATATTGAGTACGACCCGAAAAATCCGGAGCAGGTTTATGCGGCTTCGGCCACCGGGGGCGTTTTTAAATCCACCGATGGTGGCGGCTCCTGGTTTCCCGTTTTTGATGATCAGCCGATTTTAACCATTGGCGATATTGGTATAGACCCGACTCATCCTGATACCGTGTATGTTGGCACGGGTGAGGCCAACGGCGGCCATAATAATTTTCCGGGAGCCGGCGTGTATCGTTCCACGGATGGTGGCGCAAGCTGGCGATTAGTGGGATTGGAAAACACTACATCCATCGGCAGGGTGGTGGTGGATCCGCGTAACAGCGCCCGTGTGTGGGTGGCGGCTGTGGGTTCATATTTCGCGCCGGACAGTTTTCGCGGCTTGTATGTTAGTGATGATTACGGCATGCATTGGCGCAAATCCCTTTTTGTCTCCGATAGCACCGGCGCCATAGATCTGGTGGTGCATCCTCAACATACGGATACACTGTTTTGCGCCATGTGGGAACGGGTTCGGAGGCCTGTGGAAAGCAGCGGAACGCATTTGTACGGCCCGACCGGTGGGATATTTCGCAGCTATGACGGTGGTCAAAGCTGGACCAAACTGGGTGTAGGCAACGGATTGCCGGATGCAACCGGCCAAAATATAGGACGCATCGGGCTGGCCATGGCGCCTTCCCGACCTTCCACCCTCTATGCCCTATACAATGACGGCTCCAATCTGATTGGCTTATACCGCAGCGACGATCTGGGTGAAAACTGGCGCAATGTAGATGCCGACAACGAACTGGCCAACGGCACCGCCGGTTTCAGTTGGTATTTTGGTCAGGTACGTGTGCATCCGCGTTCCGCCGATACGGTGTTTGTTCAGGATGTGGCCTTTATGCGCAGTGTGGACGGCGGAGCAAACTGGCCGCTCATTTACGGTTATGGCGGGCCGACCGCCCTGCACGTGGATCAACACGCCCTGGCATTTCATCCCCAACATCCGGATACCATCCTGTCCGGTAACGACGGCGGTATCAACATCAGTTATGATATGGGTAGCACCTGGCAGGAGGCCGTTTTATTACCGGTAACACAGTTTTATGAAATCGGGTTGGACGCCCGGAATCCGGAACGTCTTTATGGCGGCACACAGGATAACGGCACCAATCGTACATACGGCGGTCTGGAAAACTGGGAGCATATTTTTGGCGGTGACGGTTTTTATGTTTCCGTTGACCCGCGCAATCCGGATAATATTTATGCCGAATCGCAATGGGGCAATCTTTATTATTCCCGGGACGGCGGTTTAAGTTGGAGTTACGGACAGAACGGGATCGACGGTTCCGAACCGACCAACTGGTCCACGCCTGTTGTCATGGATACCGCGCAAAACCGGGTGTTGTATTATGGTACGGATCATCTGTATCGAAGCACCGACGGCGCGCAAAACTGGACCCGGATCAGTGATGATCTCACCCGACAACTGGAAGACAGCCGGGTGGGCACCATCACCACCATCGCCGTTTCACCTTTATCTTCCGATGTGATTTGGGTGGGAACGGATGACGGCATGGTGTGGGTGAGTACCGATTACGGTTCTTCCTGGAACAGCGTGGGCGAAAATTTGCCCTTCCGCTGGGTTACACGCGTGGCGCCGGACCCGCACAATGTGAATGGCGCGTATGTTATCTATTCCGGTTTACGCTGGAAAGACCCCCAACCGCATATTTTTAAAACCGATGATAACGGCGCCACCTGGACGGATATCTCTACCGATTTACCGGATGCTCCGCTCAACGCTATCGAAGTGGATCGCCAGGCGCCAGGATATATTTATGTGGGCTCGGATATCGGCACGTATTACAGCAAGGATGACGGCGCCCATTGGCAGTTACTGGGGCAGGGTTTGCCCGCCGTGGTGGTTAACGATATGAAAATCCACCCCCAAACCCATACTCTGGTGGCGGGCACGCACGGCCGCGGTATGTACGGATTGAATCTGGACACCGTTACAGGTTTGAATCCCTCTCCCGTGGTACCGGAAAGTCCGGCTTTGTTAACGGCCTGGCCCAATCCGTTTAACCCTTCGGCCACGGTGACCTTCACTCTTGCAAAAGTTACGGATGTTCGTCTTGATGTCTTTAACGTACGCGGCCAAAAAGTACGTACACTTTGGCAGGGGCGGGCGCCTTCAGGCGTTCATAAAAAAACATTTAACGCTCAAGGTCTGGCAACAGGCGTTTACGTGCTGAGCCTGAGCGAAACGCCTACCGGCCAAATTTTAGCACGAAAGCGGATTACATATTTGAAGTAGATTCAATTATTACGGATATTAAAACCGTATAACCGGAGTAAAGTGATGAACGCAAAACATGCTGTGGCCATCTTTGGCGGTGCGGTAGCCGGTTCCGAGGCGGCGGCCAATTTAGCCCGTGACGATGTGGTCGTTTTTGTATTTGAACAAAACGCCCTGCCATACGGGAAAATTGAATACGGTTTACCCATGTGGCATATCAAATTGCGAGATAAATATGAACGTTTGATCGATGATAAGCTGAATCGTCCCAACATTCATTTTATTCCGGGGGTAAAACTGGGCCGGGAAATTGACTTTTCGGAATTAGTGGAAAAATGGCCGTTTGCCGCTGTGTTGCTGGCCACGGGAGCCTGGAAAGACCGGCCCCTGCCCGTGCCGGGTATTGACGCGTATATCGGCAAAGGATTGTACTATCAAAATCCTTTTGTGCAATGGTTTAACCACAAACACCGTTCGGATTATGACGGACCGCAATGCCATGTGGAAGAAGGAGCGATTATAGTTGGCGGGGGCCTGGCCTCCATTGATGTGGCCAAAATCCACATGATGGAAAATTTTTTAAAGAAAGTTCGCTCTATGGGGCTGGAAATGGACATTTTTACCCTGGAACGATTGGGACTGCCCAAAGCAGCCGAAAAATTGGGTATTTCCCTCTCTCAACTGGATATCCAACCCTGCACTATTTATTACCGTCGCCGCCTGGTGGATATGCCACTATCTCCGAATCCGCCGCGGGATGAGCCTTCCTTATGGGAAAAAACACATCAGGTACGTTTGAAAATTCTAACACTGGCCCGTGAAAAATATCTGTTTAATGTGGAAGAATTGCATAGTCCTGTGGATATGCATGTACAGGATGGACGCCTGAAAGGCCTGGTATTTCGTCGGAACCAGCCTGGTGAAAATGGGCCGGTCGGAATACCCGGTAGCGCCTATGTGGTGCCCGCGCCGTTGGTGATCTCTTCCATTGGCAGCATCCCGGAAAAAATACCCGGTGTACCCTGTTTGGGAGACCGCCTGTGCGTCGAAGACCCGCAAACCGGCAAATTAAATGGTTTGGGCCATGTCTATGCGCTGGGTAACGCCATTACGGGCAAAGGGAATATTAAAGAATCGTTGCATCATGGGCGTAAGGTGTCCGAACATATTGTGCGCGCTTATCTTGGTCTGGAAGAAACTCCGGACGCCCCGGAGGAAATAAAAACGCCGGTGAAAGGTCAGGTGGATAATTTAATGAAAGATATTCAACGCCAACCGGAATTGGAACCGGAACAATACGCCGGTTTATGCCGGCTTATCGAAGAAACTTGCCCCGATCGTCCCGGCATGGGAAGTGATCGTCCCGGAGTGGATTACGTAAAATGGGTCGCCGAACATAAACCCGAACGATTGGAAGATCAGTTAAAGGAGCATCATGGCCGCTAACAGTCGCAGAGTCTATTCAACTCATCCCACGGAACAATCGGATACACCGGCACCTGACGGACCGTCGGTAAAGCCGCCCAATCAACAAACGCTATATATCATGCGTGACCGTAAAAGACGCAAGGGCAAAACCGTTACGGTTATAAGTCAATTTCAGGGCGATATGACCGCCATGAAAAAAGAGTTGCAAAAACATTGCGGGGCAGGGGGCAGTGTTAAAAATGGTGAGATCGAGATACAGGGCGATCACCGTGATAAAATCGCCGCATACATGCGTTCCAAGGGTTATAAAGTAAAACTTTCCGGAGGATGAAAGAAGTATTTTCCCATCCACCGGACAATTTTTCATACCTTATAAAAATCCATCTTAAAATGAAAAGCGAAGCCCGTCACGTTTATTGATAAAACGAATCCAGACCGGAAAATTTAACGTTATAATCTTCCTGACTGCGCCGGATTACCTCATACGCTTCTTCACGACCGTAAATATGGGTGATCTGTGTAACGTGTTTGGCTTCACCGGGAATGTCCTTATAGGTGAGAAAATAATGCCTTAAGCGCTCGATGAGTTTTTCGGGCACATCGGATATATCCTTCCAGACGCCATAAACAAAATCATCCTTTAAAAAGGCGATTATCTTGTCATCGGCTTCATTGTTATCGATCATCCGAAACCCACCTATGACAACCGACTGTACGATGATATTGCTTTGGGTAATAGGACGTTCGGTGAGTACGCAAATGTCCAGCGGGTCTTTGTCACCCACAATGTCGTTACGTTCGGTTTTGCTGTTGCACAATTCGGCAACCCGTTCACCACAGTATGTTCGCGGGACCAGCCCGTAAAGCATGGGCGGCATGGAAGAAAATCGTTGGGGTCTGTCGATTTTAAGCAACCCGGATCGTTTGTCCAGCTCATATTTTACGGTATCCGTGGGTACCATTTCAATGTAACTGTTTACAATCTCCGGTGATTGATCGCCTGTTTCCACGCCATGCCAGGGATGAGCGCGATACAATAAAGTCATTAAATTAAATATCTGGCCGCTAAGGGAATTCATTCAACCTCCAATATTAAAGGGAAAAACTTGACTTGTAACCGGTTTATATTAAATTTGTTATGCTTCTTGGTAAAACAAATATATGTTATGTGTCATTTAGAATGTGTTCATATTCGTTTAATCATGTTAAACTTTAACATAGAGGGGAGAAATTATGGCCAGACCAAGTAAGATGCGGGGGATCAGTCGTATTGATTCTTCAAACACGCATGGATGGTATGTCCGTGTTTACGCCAATGGCGGCGTTTTCTGTTCCAAGTTATTTAGTGATCGTATTTTCGGCGGAAAGGAAGAAGCTCTGAAAGCCGCGTTTAAATACCGCGATCACAATCAGGAAGTGGCCGATAAATATAAACGGGATGGGCGTAACCCGCGCCGTCGTCCTTTATACACCAAGGCGCCGAAAAATAACACCACGGGACATGTGGGCGTTAATGAGGTGCAAGCCGAGCTAAACGGTCGTAAGGTTCATTATTTTCAGGCCACCTGGAGCGAGAACGGCACGCCGCATTCCAAAAAATTCTACGTCTCCAAAAACCGCAGTCGAGAAAAGGCTTTAAGGCAAGCCATCGCCTGCCGTAAAGAGATGGAAAAACTAGTGATGAAAAAATATAAAGCTTACGTCAAGGAAGTTGAACGTAAGGAACGTGAACGCTTAAAACGCATGAATAAAGAAAAAATTTAATGAATCCATCTCTATACAATGCTGTCCGCTCCGGCCTGTTGGATTGTCTGAACCTGAAAAAGGAGGAGTCCCTGCTTATCGTCACGGATGATGATACCCGTGAGGTGGGTGAAGCTTTTTATCAGGCCGGAAAGGAATGGTCGCGGCATGCTCACCTGTTGTGCATGCCTACGGCACAGGTTAACGGTCAGGAGCCGGAACCTTCCATAGCCCAATTGATGACCCGTTATGATGTGGTTGTCTGTCCCACGCAAAAATCCATGACCCATACCGATGCCCGTCGTAATGCCTGTAAGGCTGGCGCCCGCGTGGCGACTCTGCCGGGAATCACCACCGATGTATTTATCCGAACCATGCAGGCCGATTATAACGCCATAGCCGAGCGTACGTATCAGATGTCCGCCTTGTTGGAAAAAGGCCGCGTCGTTAAAATCACCACGGCTTTGGGAACAAACCTGACCTTACCCATCGGGGATATGCCAGTCATATCTTCCACCGGTTTGATTCGTGAAAAGGGCAAGGGCGGCAATCTGCCGAGCGGAGAATCTTTTTTATGTCCGGTGGAAGGCGAAAGTTACGGTACGCTTGTAGTGGACGCCTCTTTTGCCGGTGTGGGCACCTTAACCGAACCGATAACAATCGAAATCGAAAAAGGCCATGCCACAACCTTTCGTGGAGGGGAACAGGCCCGTGTTCTGGAACAACAACTGCGCGCCTTCGGCGAGGCCGGATTGGTGGTGGCGGAACTGGGTGTGGGTACCAATGAGTCGGCCACTATCAGCGGGTTGATTTTGGAAGATGAAAAGGTTTTCGGAACCATACATATCGCCTTTGGCAACAATATCTCCATGGGCGGCCACAATAACGTCGGCATTCATCTGGATGGCGTGGTGCTTAAACCCAATATGTGGATCGATGACCAACAAGTGATTAAGGAAGGTGACTGGCTCGTTAAATGAAAAAGATATCCGGTTACCTGGAAATAACACCCAAGGGTTTTGGTTTCCTGCGTTCACTTGACAGTCATTTTCTGCCCTCCCCCGAAGATATATATGTACCGATGAATCTCATCCGCGTTCACGGTTTGAAAAACGGCAGTTTTGTAAGCGGTGAAGCCGAAGTACAAGAGGGGAGTAAAAAGAAACCCCGACTGGCCCGGGTGGCGTGCATTAACGGTATTGAGCAAAATAAAGCGCAACAACACGCCCGTTTTAAGCGGCAAACCAGTATCAATCCTACCCAACGATTTAATTTAGCTCTTGACGGGAATGATGTGACGGGGCATATTCTTAACCTCTATACGCCCATCGGACACGGGCAGCGTGGCTTAATTATCGCGCCTCCCAAAACAGGGAAAACCACCATTCTGAAACATATCGCCAAGGCGGTTACGGAAAATCATCCTCAAACAAAAGTATTTGTATTGTTGGTGGATGAACGCCCCGAGGAAGTGACTGATTTCCGGAGAGGCATTCCCAAGGCTACCGTCCTGGCTTCCTCCGCGGATGAATCTTCCACCAATCATATGCGGTTGACGCGTATGATGATGGATGTGGGCGTGCAATGGGCGGAAGCCGGTTCCGATGTGGTTATTCTGGTCGATTCACTGACACGCATGGGACGCGCTTACAATCAACACGCGCAATCCGGCGGTCGTACTTTGAGTGGCGGCCTGGCGGCCAATGCGCTGGAGTTGCCTCGTAAATTTTTCGGTACGGCGCGTAATTTGGAACATGGCGGTTCTCTGACCATAATAGCCACTATTTTAGTGGATACGGGCAGCCGAATGGATGAAGTTATCTTTCAGGAGTTCAAAGGGACGGGTAATATGGACCTGGCACTATCGGTCAAATGCGCGGAACGACGCATATGGCCGGCCATCCACATCAATGCCTCCGGAACACGGCGCGAGGATTTATTGCTTTCGGAAGAAGAATTGCAAAAAGAAGCCCGTGTCCGTTCTGTTATCGGTGGTATGAATGAGGTCGAAGCCATGTCATACATCTTGCAGAAAAAATTGTATTAAAAATGCGTCTTTTCGGTGTCGTAGCCGTGATGTGTTGGGCTTGGGCGTGTCAAACCGCTCCGGAAGCAACCGTTGATTTTAATAAGCTGGATTCCCTGATCCTTCATAAGGATTATCCGGCAGCCAAAATGATAATAGAACAGGCCTATGTTGCGCCGGAAGATACGATAACGGCACTGAAACTGGCCCATCGAAGGGACAGGATTGAACGGCGTCTGTTTTTTGACCCTCTGATGCAACAAATTCGTCAGGGCGATACGAGTGGCGTTATTCAAAAATGTGAAGCCCGGTTGCGTCTTATAAAGCGCGAACAGCCACAACGATGGCGCTGGTATAAGGGAGAACAGCATCGTTTGTTGGCGGTCATGGACTCTCTTTCGGGTGATGAAAAAGGTTGGGTGGAGAATTGGGATGCCTTTATGCACCTGCCAGCGGACGGCTATCATCAAAAAATTAGGGCGGGCTTGCGTTTATCCCTTTTTTTTGCCGGGAAAGACAGCATGGTCACAGCGCGATCTTACCTGGACAAAGCATTACGGCTGTTGCCCAAGAAAAAGTTCTCTGACGATTTGAATGATATTTATGCCTTATACATGAATGGCGCCTTTGATTCGGCACGCCATCGGCTTAACATGTTACCCGGGGAAAGCCTTACGGTATTCTGGCGGCAAACCCGTGAATTTCTAAATCAATATGGTGATCGTTTAAACATGAAAGACCGTTATAAACTTTGGTGAGGGCGTATGAAAAGCGGAACCGTTAAAATATATAACCGCGATAAAGGCTTTGGCTTTATTGTGGAAGAGGACAGTGGCGATGAATACTTTGTCAATGCCGCGGATTTACATCCTAAAATGCAGGGGCGACCGTTACGCGAAGGTCAGAAAGTTAAATTCGACATTCGTTCCGATATGAAAGGCGACAAAGCCGTCAATGTTCGTCCGGGGTGATAAAAAATGTCATTTTTTTATTGACACAAAAAAAATGTCTTTTTAAATTACCTGTCTCAACAATGAAGCGCCCGTAGCTCAATTGGATAGAGCGTCTGACTACGGATCAGAAGGTTAGGGGTTCGACTCCTCTCGGGCGTACATCAGCCCCGGTTTGCCGGGGCTTTTTTATTTCCAAAAAGGGGATCGGGGGCATGGACAGGACAGCCACCCATGCATCTTTCATGAAAGAGGCTTTAAAGGAAGCCCGTAAGGCGCGCGATCATCATGATGTGCCTATTGGTGCCGTCGTGGTGTTGAACGGCCAAATCATCGGGCGGGGGCATAATCAGGTGGAATGGCTGAAAGACCCCACTGCCCATGCCGAGATGATAGCCATCACCGCGGCGGCCGCTCATGAAGGTGAAAAATGGCTGCGGGAGGCTACGTTGTATGTTACGGTAGAGCCATGCGCCATGTGCGCCGGCGCTTCGGTATTAGCCCGTTTAAAACGCGTTGTGTACGGTGTTCAGGATATTAAAACCGGAGCCCATTCCAGCTTGTTTAATCTGCTGAACGATCCCAGGCTGAATCATCGCATAGATGTGATACCCGGTGTGGAAAAGGAAGCCTGCGCCGCTTTACTGCTCGATTTTTTTGAATCGATTCGTGAAAAATAAATCCTGTTTTTTTTACATCATAATTTGATCACATTAAGCGGAATGCTTATATTTGTGATTTGTATTCAATACGATTGAGTTGAATGTCTGCCAGGATTTTGCTTTAAAAAGACACACAACTTGGAGAGGTGCGCGAGGGACTGAATCGGCATCCCGGTTTCCGGGAGAAATCGTGTGAACGATTTTACAAACGCCGGTTTCCCAAATTGAAAAAGATATACAATTCGGAGAGGTGCGAGAGTGGCTGAATCGGCACGATTGGAAATCGTGTGTGCACCCTGTGTACCGTGGGTTCGAATCCCACCCTCTCCGCTCTAGTCCCGTACCCGCGGGACTTTTTTTTAACAGGAGAGATGCCGGAGTGGTTGAACGGGGCGGTCTCGAAAACCGTTGTAGGCTTCACGCCTACCCAGGGTTCGAATCCCTGTCTCTCCGCAAATATTCCCGCTTAAAGCGGGATTTTTTTTATCCGGCCTGAAACGTATAAAGCCTTTTTTCAAATATCCTTTATTTATCCCAAAATTGATCCACATGTAAAAAATCTTTCTTACAAAACATGAAGGGTGTTTCCTTTCATTGGATTAAAATAATCGTTCATTCCATTTTATTGAAGTATCCTTTTTTTCCAGACCATAAAAGCTCGGAAAAGCATCCGGAAAGTTTTAATTTATATCGTTGGATTTAGTATATTTCCATATACCATGAACCCCGGTAAACTCATGGGTTGCCCGTTTAACCTGAATTGAAAAGGATAGGTATGTTCAAAAAAATTCTAATAGCCAATCGCGGAGAAATCGCTTTGCGCATCATCCGTACCTGCACGGAGCTGGGCATCAAAAGTGTGGCTGTTTATTCGGATATCGATGCCGACAGTCCGTTTGTGTACAGCGCCTATGAAGCGCATGCTCTCGGAGGCAAAACATCGCAGGAAAGTTATTTACAATGGCGGAAAATCATACAGATTGCACGAGAAACCGGCGCGGAAGCCATACATCCCGGTTACGGTTTTTTGTCAGAGAACGCCGAATTTGCCGAAGCGGTTCAAAAAGCCGGGCTGCTGTTTATCGGGCCGCCGCCGGAAGCCATCCGGTTGATGGGAAATAAAACCGCGGCTCGTGAATTGATGATAAAACATAATGTCCCCACCGTGCCGGGAACGGAAAACGCCATCACCGATCCGCATGAAGCGCAGCAAGTCGCGCGGGATATCGGTTACCCCATTCTGATCAAGGCCGCGGCGGGTGGCGGTGGCAAAGGGATGCGTCTGGTGGAGAAAGATGATATGTTTCAGGAGGCGCTGGCCGGCGCCGCGCGCGAAGCCATGGCCGCTTTCAATGATGACAGCGTTTACATCGAAAAATTTGTGGAAGAACCGCGTCATATCGAATTCCAGGTTTTAGCGGATGATCATGGAAATGTTATTCATCTTGGAGAGCGTGAATGCTCCATACAACGCCGACATCAAAAAGTGATTGAAGAAGCCCCGTCATCCCTGTTGGATGAAGAGCTGCGACAGCGTATGGGACAGGCCGCCGTGAATGCCGCCAAAGCATGCGGTTACCGTAACGCGGGCACCATTGAGTTTTTAGTGGATAAACACCGCCGTTTTTATTTCCTGGAAATGAATACCCGCCTTCAGGTGGAACATCCGGTTACGGAAATGATCAACGGACTGGATTTGGTGGAAGAGCAGCTTAAAATCGCCTCCGGCGAACCCATGACACTGAAAGAAAGTCCGACAAGCTATTTCGGGCATGCCTTTGAGTGTCGTATTTATGCCGAAGACCCGGAAAATAATTGGGCACCTTCCCCGGGAAAAATTGAATTTCTGAATCCTGCGGATGGGCCGGGTATTCGGGAAGACAGTGGCGTCACACAGGGCAGTACCATTTCCCTATATTATGATCCGATGATTTCCAAGTTATGCGCCTGGGGGCATAACCGGGAACAGGCCGCACGTCGTATGCTAAGGGCGTTGCGCGAATATCAGATCAGCGGGATAAGAACATCCATACCCTTTTTGATTCGCGTATTTGAACATCAACGTTTTCTGAATGGGGACTTCACCACGCGATTCATCGAAGAAGAACAAGACAATCTGTTTGGAGAGCGAGAGACCTTTGCCGAAGCCGCCGCCATAGCGGCAATATTGGTTCAGGAAGAAGAGAAAAAACAAGTGCGCGTGGCGCCATCCGTTTCGGCAACCGCCAACGGGTCGCCCTGGAAAATGATGCACCGTAACAAGCATATGAGGCGTTCATGAAGATATATAGTGAAACCGAACGGTTTAAATTCGATTATGATTTAAAAGACGGTGTTCTTTTTAAAGAAGGTCGTCCTTTGGATGTGCAACTAAGACCACTGGGCGAGGGACGTTATGTGCTTTTGTGGAATAATGTTCCTTATATCGTAAATGTGCATAAAACCAATGAACATTACCATGTGCGGGTAGCGGGGGATCAGTATCAGGTGCTGGTGGAAGATGAGCGTACGCGACGTGTTAAGGAACTGGTTAAGGCAGCCGGTGGCGCGCATGGGGAAAAAGTGATCAAGGCACCGATTCCCGGATTGATTGTCAAAACGCCGGTCAGGGAAGGGGAGACGGTGGAAGTTGGCGCGCCTTTGTTGATTCTGGAAGCGATGAAGATGGAAAATGTGATCAAAGCGCCTTTTAATTGTACCGTCAAACGGTTGCAGGTGAAGGAAGGCCAAACCGTGGAGCAGAATTCTCCTATGCTGATCATCAAAGGTGTGGAAGAGTAGTATATTGTATCCCGCAGGCGGGAAGGCACCAGGAAATCTGTCAATCTTAGTATCTTAGCGCCCTGGTGTGTAACAAAAAACCAATAAAGGAACCGGAATTCGTTATGCTGAGTAAAGACGATTTGAATCTTAAAGGCGTCTTCCCGCTCCCCACGGAAGATGCGTGGCGCGCTGCTGTCGATAAACTTCTGAATGGCAAGCCTTTTCATGAAACACTGTTTAGTACAACCGAAGAAGGTCTGGAATTAGCGCCCATATATAACGAAGCTAAACCCGATACCCTATCCGTGCAGTCCTCCGATACGGTTTGGATAGCCCAACGTCTCTTTTGTGATAACAGTGCCTTTAATGCAAAGGCCCGCCACGTTCTGACTTTGGGACAAAATGCTTTACGTATCGATTTGGATATCGTTAGTCAATGGGGCAGCCATCCGCCGTTTTGGCCCTCAAACTGCGGCTTGATTCATCTGCCTGATGCAGACGTTTTTAAGCAATTGACAGATGAACTGGCCCCGGACGTACCAATTTTTTTTGATGCCTTAAGCCGCCCTCTTGAAATCGCGCGGATTATAAAAGCCTCAGGACGAACTCTTATAGGTACAGCGGGCGCCGATCCGGTGAGTGGTGCGTTGTTGTATGGCGGATTCCCTGAATCGTGGGTTATTTCGGCCAGGGAAACGCGGCAGGCCGCCCTTCCCATTACCCAATCGGGCGGTGCGTTATTTACCTTGCGTGGCGATCTGATTCATGATAGTGGAGGCAATAAAGTACAGGAACTGGCCTATTTGCTGGGTCTGTCGGCGCTTTATATCCGTACACTGGGCGATGCCGCGCCTGCCATGGACTGGTGGTGGCGTACCGCGATCGGGAATGACCAGTTTGCGGAAATCGCCAAACTGCGCGCCATGCGCTTACTGTGGTATAATTTGTTGGATGGTTTCGGTTGCGCACCGGAGGAGTATAGCCTAAAAATCGATGCCGCTACCTCCTGGCGTTTTATGAGCTATTATGACCCCTGGGTGAATATGATCCGTTCTACCGGACAGGCGTTTTCCGCTATTACCGGCGGGTGTGACGCTTTGGAAATTGTGCCGTTTGACCGGGTGTTGGGTATGCCGGATGATTTTTCCATCCGCCAGGCGCGTAACACGGCAATCATTCTATTGCGTGAAAGCTATCTGCGCCATGTGCACGATCCCGCTGCCGGTTCGTGGTACCTCGATACCTTGACCCACCAATTGGCCGTCGAAGCCTGGCGCCTGTTTCAGAAAATGGAGCGCGAAGGGGGACTGTTAACGTGGATACGTGACGGGCGCTGGCAGCAGGCTGTCAGCGCAAATGCCCGTCAACAACAGGCGGCTTATCATGATGGCACACGCAAGGCTGTAGGCAGTACTATTTATCCCAATCCCGATGAAAAAAGACCTGCCAAACCGACGGTATCCATTCCCGTGGAGCCTGTTGCCGGAAGCGCCGGAGAAGCCATCGAGCCTTTACAGCCTGAACGAGTGTTGGAAAAAGAAGACGCGATCCGTCGTGATCAGGAGGCGCAACATGCGTAATGTCGATTTCTCAAAAATGGATTTTAATCCCCCAAAAATAAAAATACGGGAAAGCGGGGACGGCACATGGGCCACCCATGAACAAATCAATGTAAAAAAAAGATATCAACCGAAAGATATCCTTGATGCCGATCATGTGGGTTACACCGCCGGTCTGCCGCCCTTTTTACGCGGCCCCTACGCGACCATGTATGTGATGCGCCCCTGGACCATTCGGCAATACGCCGGTTTTTCCACGGCGGAAGAAAGCAACGCCTTTTATCGACGCAATCTGGCCGCCGGCCAAAAAGGACTGTCCGTGGCCTTCGATCTTGCCACTCATCGCGGGTACGACTCCGATCATCCACGCGTTGTGGGCGACGTGGGCAAAGCCGGGGTCGCCATCGATTCCGTTTTGGATATGAAAATCCTGTTCGACCGCATCCCTTTGGATCAGATTTCCGTTTCCATGACCATGAACGGAGCCGTGATTCCGGTGATGGCCTTTTTCATCGTTACAGCGGAAGAGCAGGGGGTGCCCATGGAAAAACTAAGCGGCACCATTCAAAATGATATTTTAAAAGAATACATGGTACGCAACACTTATATCTATCCGCCCGAGCCTTCCATGCGTATCATCGGCGATATTTTTAGGTTTACATCCCAAAATATGCCTTTGTTTAACAGCATCAGCATCAGCGGTTACCACATGCAGGAAGCGGGCGCCACGGCCGATCTGGAAATGGCTTACACGTTGGCGGATGGCCTGGAATATGTTAGAGCCGGTCTGGCCGCGGGCATGGATATAGATCGTTTCGCGCCGCGTCTGTCCTTTTTCTGGGGCATAGGCATGAACTATTTCATGGAAGTGGCCAAAATGCGCGCCGCCCGGGTATTATGGGCACGTATGATCCGCAACTTCAACCCGAAAAATCCCAAATCCATGGCCTTGCGTACCCATTCGCAAACAAGCGGTTGGAGCCTGACCGAACAAGACCCCTATAACAATGTAACACGCACCACCATGGAAGCGATGGCGGCGGCGATGGGCCATACACAATCCCTGCATACCAATTCCCTGGATGAAGCGATAGCCCTGCCAACGGATTTTTCCGCGCGTATTGCCCGTAACACCCAGCTCTATTTGCAACTGGAAACCGATATCTGTAAAGTCATCGATCCCTGGGGCGGCTCCTGGTATGTGGAGGCGCTGACTAAAGAGCTGTTAGATAAAGCACGGGCGCATATTCTGGAAGTGGAAAATCTGGGCGGCATGGCCAAAGCCATCGAATCGGGTTTGCCTAAATTGAAAATTGAAGAAGCCGCGGCCAGGCGACAGGCGTTGATTGATTCCGGCCGTGAAACCATCGTTGGGGTCAATTGTTATCGTCCCGAAAACGAACCGCCCATCGAAATTCTGGAAGTGGACAATACGGCGGTGCGTCAGGCCCAGATTCAGCGTCTGGAAAAGCTGAAGAAAGACCGTGATGAAAAAAGAGTGCAACAAAGTTTAAAGCACTTAACAACCGTGGCGGAGACAGGCGAAGGTAATTTACTGGAAGCGGCCGTGGCGTGTGCCCGGGCCCGGGCCACGCTTGGTGAAATTTCTCTGGCCATGGAAAAAATATTCGGGAGGCATAGAGCGGTGACCAAATCGGTTAGCGGTGTGTACAGTGGCGCTTACGGCGACAAAGATAAAATCCGGCGTGTGATGGAAAAAGTGGAAGCCTTTGAAGATCGGGAAGGCCGCCGTCCGCGTATTCTGGTGGCTAAAATGGGTCAGGATGGACATGACCGCGGCGCCAAGGTGATTGCCACGGCATTTGCCGATCTCGGTTTTGATGTGGATATCGGCCCGCTGTTTCAAACACCGGAAGAAACAGCGCGTCAGGCGGTGGAAAACGATGTGCATGTGATCGGAATGAGTTCCCTGGCGGCGGGCCATAAAACCCTTTTACCCCAACTGGTGGAAGCACTTAAAAAACTGGGACGTCCGGATATCCTTGTGGTGGTGGGCGGCGTGATTCCCCAACAAGATTATGATTTCCTGTATGCCCACGGCGCAACGGCCATTTACGGCCCGGGGACGGTGATTCCGGAAGCCGCCGGGGAATTGGTGGAAACTCTTTTGAAACGATCCGTTTAATCAAAGGCCCATCATTCCCGCATCGCAATAGACTGGAGGCTTAAGTATGAAAAAGCTCCTTGTTCTTTTGTGCGCCCTGTGCGGACTGAATGCGCAAACACCCCCTGACGGTATGGTTTACATACCATCCGGAACCTATTTTATGGGCATCGATAGCAGCGCCCTGGATTCCCTGGTCCAATTGGGGCATGAGGTGCCGCATATGTCCATCAATCACGCCCGTATTTGGTTTGCCATGGAAATGCCCCGGCACAGGGTATGTGTTTCTTCCTTTTACATGGATGCCCATGAAGTGACCAACGCCCGCTTCCGCGTCTTTATTCAAGCCACAGGTTATAAAGCCCAGGGGGATTGGGAACGCTACGCCACTGCCGACAGGGATCGTCATCCCGTGGTCAATGTGAGCTGGCATGATGCCGCCGCGTATGCCCGCTGGGCCGGAAAACGCCTGCCCACGGAAGAAGAATGGGAATATGCCGCGCGCGGGGGGATGACCAAAGGATGGTTTCCCTGGGGCTACCGTGTGGATAGCAGCCGCGCTAATTGGCGTCATCAGGGCGAGTCGTTTTGGGCGGGGGTGGCGCGCTTACTGGGATGGCGTAAAATAAATACCCGTCCCGTTGGACATTACGCGCCGAACGGTTATGGTTTGTATGATATGTGTGGTAATGTGGCCGAATGGTGTGCCAATCCCTATCAACCCTATACTGCGGTCCGGCAAGACTCAGCGTCTTATCCCTTAAAAGCCGTTCGGGGCGGGCACTGGCAATCCGCCAATCCTGTGTTTATCCGTGTAACCTTTCGACAGGGTCTGGAGCCGGATTCATTCCGCAATGATGTGGGCTTTCGCTGTGTAAAGGATATTCCTTAATAAACAGGCCCGGATTTCCGGGCCGTGGCCTGTGGTTGTCAATAGTGCGATTGCTATAAATTAGTGACCGCCGTGATGATGCATGCCATGATGATGGCCGTCTTTGCCATACCCCCGCAGTTGGTCATAAAGCTTGATCTGTTCCGGTGTTAAAAGGGCCTTTTGGGTAAGGTGATATTTAAGATGGACATAACGCAGTTTGGCCTTCAGACGACCGATGCGCTGTAATTGCGCCTCAAGAGTTTCCGGAGTCACCACATTGTTGGCAAACAGGCTGTCCAGCGCCTTTTCGGCATGGATGATTTGCTTGCCGGCGGCGATGGCCTCGGTTTTCATATCCTGAAAAAGCTTTTCACTTTGGGCGATCTGGTCTTTGCTCAATCCCAGTTTATCCGCCAGGTCGAGTACATGCCGCGGCCCGGGGTAATGATTCAGTTCGGCCGCTTTGGCCAGGCCCATGCCCTTGCCGTTTAAATATCCCTTGATTTGCTCACCGGACAGGGATTTGATTGAACGGTGTTGCTGACCGGCGTACGGCGCGTCCTGAAAAGCCAGTATCATGGCAGCTATGAACAATATGGCAAATAAACGTACCATCATGCCTACCTCCTTATATGACTTGATATGGGTTTGATTTTAATGGTTAAACTCGATTAATAACCGCGCGTGGGAGCTGGGTTGCCCGGTATGGGACATTCGCGCGTTGTATAAGGAAAGCGCCTCGTGCACCGCCGGGTTGATGGCGGGGAATGCGCTTTGATTCGTAAAAGCGGAGAAGCTCATGGTTATACCGCTCATACTGGCATTCAGTGTTATTTGCTGGGTCTGATCGGTTAGCTGCGAAATGTAATTGATGGCATAATTGATCACTTTGATCAACGGCCGGATATCTTCCGTTTCGATCGTGCAGTCAAATTCCAGGGCCATTTCGGCGTTCATCTGCTTTTGTTCTCTGATCATATTGAGCAATTCCCGCAGATCATATGTTTGTTTTTCCATGGATTTCCCCGAATTAATAAAACTCCAAGGTACGTTAAAAGGCGCATTCATCCAACTGTTTCTCTATGCGATGCGCTTCCATTATATGGGGGATTATCCTAAATTAATCTTTTAGATGAAAAAATGAACGGATACAAAACGATGCAGGATCCCCAAATGCTGGCCGGGGGTATTTTACGCGGTGAACGTGTGGCCCTGGCGCGTGGCATTACCCTGGTGGAAAGTAACAAAGCGGAACATTTTGAAGCGGCGCAAAAACTGGTGGAAAATCTGTTGCCCCACGCCGGCCAATCGATACGCGTGGGTATCAGCGGCGTGCCCGGCGCCGGTAAAAGCACCATGATTGAAGCTTTGGGACTTTATCTGGCCGAAAAGGGACATAAAATCGCCGTATTGGCCATCGATCCCAGCAGTCAGCGCAGCGGCGGCAGCATTCTGGGAGATAAAACGCGGATGGAACGGCTGGCCAGGAATCCCCGGGCGTTTATACGCCCCTCACCCTCAGGAGGCGCCCTTGGAGGGGTTGCCCGTAAAACCCGTGAGTCCATCGTCCTCTGCGAAGCAGCCGGTTATGATGTGACCCTTGTGGAAACCATGGGCGTGGGACAGGGAGAATATGCCGTGCGCAACATGGTGGATGTGTTTGTGTTGCTGCAAATTGCCGGCGCCGGCGATGAATTGCAGGGTATAAAACGCGGCATCATGGAAATGGCCGATATTATCGTCATCAACAAGGCCGACGGGGAAAATAAATCGCGGGCCGAGGCGGCGCGCGCGGAATTGCGCATGGCCCTGCATTACATGGATTTTGAACTGCCCGGCTGGAAGCCGCCGGTAATCACCCTTTCCGCCCTGCATGGCGCGGGCATTGATCAATTTTGGAATGCCGTGCGGGATTACCGAACCACAGTTGAAAAGCAGATGGGTATCAATGAACGTCGGCGTCGGCAGGATGTGGACTGGATGCTTGATGTGTTGGACCGCGAGGCGCGCCGGCTGGTGCTGGAACATCCCTCCGTGGCTCGATTGATGCAACAGGGGGCCTCCGCCATTCGGGAAGGCCGACTCTCTCCGGCCCATGCCGCGGCACGTGTGTTGGAACATATTAAAAAGGTGTTTGATGCGCATGATGTTTGATTATGATATTTGGTTTTATGAAGCCTTTGAAGAAGAAGAACAGGCCCTGAAACGTTATTTACCCGAAGAGGCACGGGCCGGGTTCACCTGGAAAACCATTCAGGAAGCGGGTCATACACAGCCGCCCGCCCCGGTAATTTGCACGCGCACACAAAGCATTTATCCGCGCCAATGGGCGACTCTTTTGCAGGCGATACTTTCGCGGAGTACAGGTTATGACCATTTGCTGCGCTATCGGGAAGAAACCGGCTTCAGCGCGCCCATGGGACATTTACCGTTGTATTGCAACCGGGCCGTGGCGGAACAGGCGCTCTTGCTGTGGTTGGCGCTTATGCGCCGTCTGCCGAGGCAACAGGCGCAATTCCACCGTTTTGAACGCGACGGTCTGACCGGCCGGGAGATGGGCGGGAAAACCGTGGCCGTTTTCGGTGTGGGAAATATCGGCTATCAGGTGGCGGATATCGCCCGTTCTCTTGGTATGACGGTCCGCGGCGTGGATATCGATCCCCGGCACAGGGACATTGATTATGTGACGCCGGAACAGGCCGCGGAAAACGCGGATATCATCGTGGCGGCCATGAATCTGACCAGGGAAAATGCCGGATATTTTAACAGGGATTTTTGGGAACGCTGTAAACCGGGCGCTCTGTTTGTTAATATTTCACGGGGGGAACTATCTCCCATAACGATTCTGGAAGAAGCACTGGAAAAAGGGCGCCTTGCCGGTTTGGCCCTGGATGTTTTTAATCATGAAAAACAATTGGCTGCCTTTTTGCGGGACGGGGCCGAAATGGAAGATGAGGAAGTGCAGGCCCTGATGCGTCTCGCGGAAAAAGACACAGTTATCCTGACGCCCCACAACGCCTTTAACACGGAAGAATCCGTGGCGCGTAAATCGGAGCAAACGGTGCGTCAATGGCAGTATTTTAAGGAACATGGCCGGTTTCTGTGGCCGGTATAAAACAGGCTCGCCGCGTTTCAAACGGTCAGCCGGGTAAATAGCTAAAACTTTAACGGATTGCTACGAATATTATTTAAAAGAAAGCCCGCCGATCAAACGGGCCAGCCGGAGGATATAATGAAAGTTCCCAAGAATACCAATGAAGCCAAAAAACGTTCCCGTCGTACGACCTTATTCGACCTGTTGTTGATTTTGGGGATGGTGGCAGTGTTATCCTGGTTTTATAAACACAGTGTCGCGCGGATCGAAACCATACAGGAAAGCGTGAGTCCGGACAGCCTTTCTGTAAATAAAACCGGACGGGTAATCTTTTATGACGCGCAAAACCGACGCAATGTGGAAGTGGTGGTGGAAATCGCCGAAAGCGATTATGAACAGCAACAGGGGCTAATGTTTCGTAAAAATCTGCCGGAAGGGCAGGGGATGTTGTTCATTTATCCGGATGAAAAAGAACGTCATTTCTGGATGAAAAACACGGAAATTTCCCTGGATATGATTTTCATTAACAGTCGCTATGAAATCGTTAAGATTCAGCCCTACACCCGTCCCTTATCCGAAAAACTCTATCCTTCCGAAAAGCCCGCCCAATATGTGGTGGAAGTGCCTGCCGGGTTTTGTGAACGCTATGGCATTAAAAAGGGCCAGCGCATCACCTGGGAGCGCTTTGGCGCCGCACGGCAGAAAAAAAGGTAGTGGGAAGAGCAGGCCGGAAATTAATCCGGACTTTATCCAAAAACTACGCCTGATCCCCTTCATCCGCGGCAATGCCTTTCTTTAGATAGGTGGTTGCCAGGCTTTCAAATATTTCCAAATTGCCGCGCCCGTCAAAGAATTGATTCAGTTCTTCCAGAAAATCCATGGGATTATCCACCATCTTCTGTACAAACAAGGCGCTTTTTATTTCCCTTGCCAGCTTATCCGGAATTTTTATGATCCGGATACCCGTCAGAATTTCACTGGCCCGATCAATGTATAACAGGGCCATAAAACCGGACTCGGTATAGTCTTCGTAGCCGCGTGCGCCAATGGCTTTACCGGAGACAAAGGGCACGCTGACCACCCAATGGGATGATTGACCGAAACGAAAACATAAAATCGGTACACGTCCATTGACAAAATGCACGCCATAGACGATGGTGCCACGCATGAACGCGTTCATTTTATGGGGTGTAATCTCATCGGAAACGATGGTTACATACACATCCGGTCCGTCACTGAATGCATCCACGGAATACCCATCCCGGATAAGATGGCTTACTTTTTGGCCCAGGCGATATTTGAGTTTCATTGTATGCTTGTCCATTCATTTATGTATTACGGGGTGCGCGGACTGTAACGAAAATCGTTTTTCATTTCACACACCCATGCTCAACTAATTCTGTTAAAGGTTTTGTGAAATGAATCAGTAAACGGAATGAATGGCGCCAAACATTAAAAAATATTCCTTATACAGGCAGGTCAAGGCCGGCTTTCTTTTAAGATGGCTGACGCGCCTCGTCGGAAATGTTCGGGTATAATTGTGGGATATGACGATAAAAGACCCACCAGAAATAGACCAGGGCAGCGGTGACGGCTGTTGCCGGTACATAGCCCCCCAGGGAAGCATCCATTTGGGTAAGCAGGGGGGCATGGGTCAGGTGGCCCACAAAGGGAAGGGTGTGAAGCACAACCGCCACGGCACTGCCTGTCCACGCGGCCGGGATTGCCTTGCGCAGCCCGGTAACGGAACGCCATTTCGGGAAACGCCACAACGCGAAAAAAAAGACCAGCAACCCGGCTGATCGCAACACAGGCAAGGCCATTCGTTCCGTGGTGGTATTGAAAAGGTATCCCGTGAAGGCCACGGCCTGCGCCGTGTATGCTGTCATGACTAAAGCGGAAGCAGAAAACAGCAACAACCCTTCCTTTGGGCTGTGCCTGCGCAGCATGTGGTAAAAAAAAGTGGCCAGGGAAAGATGGGCCATGATAAGCAGACCCATGTGCAGGGTCGGCGCCACCGGCCAAAAAATAAAATCTGGATAGAGCGCCAAAAGGATACGCGCCAACAGGGGATAAACCAGCCCAAACAGGGCATACAACGTAGCCGATTGAAATTTACGCATCATGTTACATATTCCGGCGGTATTGTCCGCCCACACGGAAAAGGGTTTCCGTAATCTGTCCCAGCGAACAATATTTAACCGCTTCCATCAGACCTTCGAAAATATTTTCATTGCGCAGGGCTTTTTCACGCAATTGTTCCAGATGCGTTTGCGCCTCCCTGGCCCAGGTTTTCTTAAGATTGGCGAGATTTTCCAACTGGCGTTGTTTTTCCTCCTCGGTGGAACGAATCACCTCGCCCGGTATCATGGTAGGTGAGCCCTTGCTGTTTAAGAAGGTGTTCACACCGATTACCGGCAGGGTGCCGTTGTTTTTAAGCGTTTCGTAATAGAGACTTTCTTCCTGGATCTTACCGCGCTGATACATGGTTTCCATGGCGCCCAGCACGCCTCCGCGTTCGGTGATGCGGTCAAATTCGGCATACACCGCCTCTTCCACCAGATCGGTTAATTCCTCGATGATGAAACTGCCCTGCAGGGGATTTTCGTTTTTGGTCAGCCCCAGTTCCTTGTTGATAATCAACTGGATGGCCATGGCCCGGCGCACCGATTCTTCCGTGGGCGTGGTAATGGCTTCGTCGTAGGCGTTGGTATGCAGTGAGTTGCAGTTATCATAAATAGCATACAAAGCCTGCAGGGTGGTGCGGATGTCGTTGAAATCGATTTCCTGCGCGTGCAGGGAGCGGCCCGATGTCTGAATGTGGTATTTCAACATTTGGGAACGTACATTGGCGCCGTATTTCAATTTCATGGCCTTGGCCCAGATGCGCCGGGCCACCCGGCCGATCACCGCGTATTCGGCGTCCACGCCATTGGAAAAGAAAAAAGAAAGGTTGGGCGCGAATTTATTTATCTCGATACCGCGACTGAGGTAATATTCCACATAGGTAAAACCGTTGGCCAGGGTAAAGGCCAACTGGGTAATCGGATTAGCGCCCGCCTCGGCGATGTGATATCCCGAAATAGAGACGGAATAAAAATTACGTACATTGTTTTCCGTAAAATATTCCTGCACATCACCCATCAGTTTCAGGGCGAATTCCGTGGAGAAGATACACGTGTTCTGGGCCTGGTCTTCTTTTAAAATATCGGCCTGAACCGTCCCGCGCACGGCGCTGATGGTTTCCTGTTTGATGCGCGCGTAAACATCCGCCGGCAGCACCTGGTCGCCGCTGATGCCCAGCAACAACAACCCCAGACCGTTATGACCT
>RFFS01000187.1 GCA_003696775.1 Calditrichota bacterium | reverse complement strand
CGACAAAGTAGGTGTGGATATTGTTGCCGGACCGGATGCCTATAAAAAATTACCGGAAATGTTACATAAGGTTACCCAAACCGGTGAAAAGGATTTTTACCTGACGCTTTCCGAATTTGAAACCTACAGCGATGTGTTCCCCACGCACGAGGCCGGTGTTAACGCATGGATAGCGGTGATGCGCGGGTGTGATAATTTTTGCACTTTTTGTGTGGTACCTTATACCCGGGGCCGGGAACGCAGCCGTGATCCGGAAAACGTGGTGGAAGAAGCGCGGCAATTGGCGGCGCAGGGTTTTAAACAAATCACCCTGTTAGGGCAAAATGTCAATTCCTATCGCTATGAAGAAGCCGATTTCGCCGATTTGATGGAAAAAGTCAGCACCGTGGAGGGCATTGAACGCATTCGCTTCACATCGCCGCACCCCAAGGATTTCCCGGAAAAATTATTGCAAGTGATCGCCACGAACCCAAAGGTGTGCAAGCAAATCCACCTGCCTTTGCAGGCCGGCAGTACCCGGGTTTTGGATAAGATGAACCGTACCTATACAAAAGAAGAATTTTTACAGTTGGCGCATCATATCCGTGAAGTCATTCCGGACATTGTGTTGACAACCGATGTCATAGTCGGTTTTCCCACGGAAAGCGAAGAAGAATTTCTTGAAACACTGGAAGTTATGGAAGCCATCAAATTCGATTCCGCCTTCATGTTTAAATATTCGGAACGAAAACAGACCATTGCCTCGCGTAAATTTCCGGATGATGTACCGGAAGAGGAAAAAACAAGCCGCATGGTACGCCTTGTGGAGATGCAACGGCGTCATTCGCTGGAACGTAACCAGGCGCACGTGGGGCAGGTGTTTGATGTTATGGTGGAAGGGGTCGGTAAAAAGCCCGGGCAACAAATGGGCCGTAATGACGGCAACAAGATCGTTGTTTTTCCGGAGCAGGGCTTTGAAAAGGGCCGGATGATTAAAGTACGCATCGATCGGGCAACCACAAATACGTTGATCGGAACCGTTTGTGATGTTTAGTTTGTAATTTCTTCACCGATATTGAGATTTTTAACTAAAATTTCCTTAATCTGATCCGGCATAAAGGGTTTTTGCAGGTAAGCGTTCATGCCGGCCCGTAAACATTGCTGACGGTCTTCTTCCATCGCATTGGCCGTTAATGCCACAATGGGCACGGAAGCCAGGTGCCTGGATTTTTCATATTCACGTATTTTGTGTGTTGCCTCAATTCCGTCCATAACCGGCATCTGGATGTCCATGAAAATCAGATCATGTTTATCCTGCCTGTAAGCGTGAACCGCATCCTGACCGTTATCCACCACAGTATGTTGACAATGCAACCTGTCCAATATCCGGCTTATGAGTTTCTGATTGATGGCGTTATCCTCCGCTACAAGCACATTCACTTTTTCAAGTTTTAAATCTTTTTTATTATTATTGGAAATCCGGGAAGACTTCATATCATGTTTTCGGGATAAATATTCAGGGATTTTCCAGTTTAACAAAGGTTGGATGGGAATAAAAGTAGCTTTAAGTCCTGAAAATAATTGAGAGGATTTATCTTCATTAAACGGATCATACATAAAAAAGATGTCCTTATCCTTCAGAATTTTTATCAAATCCGGTTTATAATTTAACGCCTCGGTTAATTGGGCCTGTGAAGTCAGAACCGTCCGAGTGGAATTAAAATCGTACGTGTTGAGCGCTTGCTGGTCCGGAATGATATCACAAGGAATGCCCAGGGTACACATCCATTTATCGACGGTGTTAATGAGCTCCTTATCGCAAAGCAAAAGCGTTATTTTATGCGGCAATTCATACGTGGAATCCGATTCGTCGCTGTTTTGGGCGGCCAGTTTCAGTTCAAACCAAAATTCAGAACCCTCGTTCAAAGAACTGTTAACGCCGATTTGACCATTCATTAACGCCACAAGTTCCTTACAAATGGCAAGCCCCAATCCAGTACCACCAAATTTACGGGTGGTGCTGGCGTCTTCCTGTTTAAAGCGCTGAAAGACTTTATCCAGATTTTTCTTTTTAATTCCAATGCCGGTATCCCTTACGGAAAAACGCAATGTATCCACGGCATTATGTCTATGTAACAGTTCAATTTTTAAAAGTATGTAGCCTTTGGATGTAAATTTAAGGGCGTTACTCAGAAAATTTAATACAATTTGTCTTAATCGATAACTGTCGCCCACATAATTACTCCGCACATCACGATCGATATGAACCCGCAGGCGCAAACCTTTTTCCACGCATCCGGGTATAATCACCCGTACATTTTTCTCCGCCCATTCGTAGATATTAAAAACATTTTGTTCAATGATCAGATTGCCGGATTCTATTTTAGAGATATCCAGGATATCATTAATCAATTGAGCCAACGTATCGGCGCTTGCGGCTATGTAATCGTTAAGCTCCAGTTGTTCATCGGTTGTGCACAGGTTACGCGCCAATTGGTTCATGCCTATTATGCCGTTTAGTGGCGTACGGATTTCATGACTCATATTGGCCAGAAATTCGCTTTTGGTTTTAACCGCCTGTCGTGCTTTTAGGGTTTGTTCTTCCAATTGTAATGTACGTTCCCTGATGCGCTCTTCCAACAGACGGTACTCTCTTTTAATTTTCTCCGTGTGCCTTTGAATTAAAAGGTGGACAATAATACCGACACCCAAGCTCATCAACAGGATAAACCACCATCTTTGCCAATAGGGGGGTAGAATAGTGAAGGTATAGTCAACCGCGTTTGAGGAGACAACTCCGTCATCAGTTAGGGCTTTTGCCTTAAAATGATAAGTTCCGGCGGGCAGGTTGGTGTAGTTAATGTACCTGAGGAGAGAAGGGGGCGACCATTCCTTTTCGTAGCCTTCCAGTTTATGGCTGTAGCGCAGTTGTTCCGGAGCGCGATACCAAAGTCCCGTTAATTCAAATGCGATCGAATTAGCGCTATAAGGCAGGGATATCGACTCCGTTAGGCGTTGTTTTTGGTTATGGGTAATGATGTTATCCAATACAATGCGTGGTTTAAATTGAACGGGTTGATCATTTTCCGGCAAATAAATGCTCAGGCCGCGTACCGTGCCTATCCAAAGATGACCATGAGGATCAATATACATACTGTTGATATTGGTTTCCTCGCCGATCAGCCCGTGTTGATGACCAAAATGTTTTATCCGGCCCTTATAATATCGGTAAAAACCGTGATTGCTGCCGAAATAAAGAATCGAATCACCGGCCTGTACCATATTCCAAATGGTATGATGTCTTTTGGTTTGTATTTTATCAAACTTACTGAATCGACCGTTAGCCATATATGCCACGCCACCCACACCGCTTATCCACAGAGTGTCATGAAAAAAAATCGCGCTGTATAATTTTCCTGATATTCCGATTTGTTCCGAAGTATATTGCTCAATGGTATCTTTTTTAATATGAAATAATGCGCTGTTATAACCGGGTATCCAAATGGTGGTATCGGGTAACGGTAATACCTTCCAGGAGGCAATATCCCGTTTTTTCATTATTACTTCAAAATGCAGGGTGAGTTTGGTTTGTACTTTGACAATGCCGTGGTTAGTGGCCAGCCATATATGCCCGTCAGCAGATTGTTGTATGTCGCGCACGTAGTTGGCGGGTAAGCCATCCTTAACGGTATAGTGCTTCAGTATGTGACCATCCCATATATACAGTCCCGTACGGCTGCCCATCCAGATTTCATTATTTCTAAAAAACATGGATCGGACGGAAGTGCCCTTGGGCAGGGGAATATGGGAAGGTATGATACGGCCGCCCTTTACTTTTGAAACACCGCGGCTTTGCACACCGATGTACACATCTTCTCCGTGACCGTTAATGCCGTAAATAAAATTGTTCAGTAAACCATGCTTGCGCGTGTAAGACCTAAAATATTGCTGGGAAAGCTGGCTGAGACCGCCAAAAGTGGCGAACCAAAGATTCTCATGATCATCCTGATACATACTAACGACTTTATCGTTAATTAAACCGTTATAGGAATCCAATATCTTAATGATTTGCCCGTCTTTCCAATGAACCGCGCCCAAACTTGTTGAAATCCACACGGAATGATCATTGAGTTTTTTAAGGTGGTAAACATTGTTGGAGGGCAATCCGTTTTGATCGTTTAAATGCCCGACAATTGACAATTTTTTCCCGTCACGTCGGATGATATAAATTCCCGAGGCGGTCGCGACCCACAGCCGGTTGTCGGGCATGTTCAGCATGGTCCGTATATTGTCGGTGGGGAAGGCGGTGGGAAAAGGGAAACGCAAGGTGTCGGGGCCATGGATATTGATCAGGCCAAATCCGGCAACAGACAGCCAGACGCTGTTATCGTCGGCATGAAGAATATCACGAACATATTCGATTTTCTGTTGATGATCGAACCGTTTGACCGAGAAGGTACTATCAGGGTGGCGGATAATCACCGAGGCGCTGTCGGTACCAAACCAAATGGCGTCCCCGATCTGCCTGATGGCATATATTTTACCGCCAATGGGACGTTGCCTGAAATAGATTGAAGCCTTTTTCTCTCTGTTGCCGGGCAGGGGAAAATGAACGATGCCGTCTCCCATTGTTCCCAGCCACAGGCTGCTGTCCGGGGATTTAAATATGGAAAATACCGCATCGGAACCGCCTACACTGTCCGTATAGGCGTATAAGCGAAAAGACGTGCCGTCAAAACGGGTTAGGCCGGCAGCGGTTCCCAACCAGATAAACCCTTCATCATCTTGTACAATGGAATAAATTTGCGCCTGTTTAAGCCCGTCACTCACGGTAAAATTTTTAAATTGCCAATCCTGGGCCCAAATAAACAGAAAAAAAAAAAGGCAATAATAGAATATTTTCATTTGTCATCCGGTATTGTTGCCTCTTTTTACATCGGTTAGAATAGTAGCTTTATTAAAATCGAAAGCGATAATAAACAGTTTTTTGTCCATGTAAAGTGATTATTCATGTTTTTATTTATAATACGCTTTCATAAATTGCCTGTTTTTGACGATGTTAAGGGGATTCAAAATAAACCGGAGCTGATATGATTGTTTTTAATGAAGAACATAAAATGGTTAGAGCCATGGTGCGCGAATTTGCCCAAAAGGAAATGGCGCCCATCGCCGTGGAAATAGATGAACAGGAACGTTTCCCGGAGGAAACCTTCGCCAAAATGCGGGATCTGAACTTGTTGGGATTACCTTTCGATGAAAAATACGGTGGCGCCGGTATGGATCAGATATCCTATACCATTGCCCTGGAAGAACTTGCGCGCGTATGCGCCTCAACGGCGCTTTCTTATTCGGCGCATATTTCCCTGGCCGGCGTGCCCATTGCCACGTTCGGTACCGAACGGCAAAAAGAAAAATATCTGACACCGCTGGCCACCGGGGAAAAACTGGGCTCGTTCGGACTGACCGAACCCAACGCCGGCAGCGACGCGGGCGGCACGCAAACCACGGCCGTTAAAAAAGGCGATCGTTATATTTTGAACGGTTCAAAAATTTTTATCACCAATGCCGCCTTTGCTGATATTTTTGTAGTCACGGCCGTAACGGACGCCCAGCGCGGCACACGCGGTATTTCCAGCTTTATACTGGAAAAAGGGATGCCCGGCTTTGAAGTGGGCAAAAAAGAGAAAAAGCTGGGCATGCGTGCCTCACCTACCAGCATGCTCCATTTTAATAATGTGGAAGTACCGGAAGAAAATCTGCTGGGCACGCTTAACGAAGGCTATAAACAGTTTTTGATGACACTGGACGGCGGACGGGTCGGCATTGCGGCGCAAGCTCTGGGCATTGCCCGGGAAGCTTACATCCGAAGCATGCGTTATGCCCATGATCGTGAACAGTTCGGTAAAAAACTGATGGATTTTCAGGCTGTTCAGTTTATGCTGGCCGATATGCAAACCTCAATCAGCGCCGCTGAACATCTGGTCTATCATGCCGCGGCATTGCGTAATGAAGGAAAACCCTATAAATTGGAAGCTTCCATGGCCAAGCTCTTTGCTTCCGAAACAGCAATGACTGTTACCAAAAACGCCATTCAGATTCATGGCGGCTACGGTTATATGAAGGAATATGAAGTGGAACGATTTTGGCGCGACGCCAAATTGCTGGAAATCGGTGAAGGTACTTCGGAAGTTCAACGCATGGTCATTTTCCGCGAAGCATTTAAAAAGGTTAACAAATAATTAATGAAGTTTTCCAAACTCTGGAATGAATGGGTCGGATCGTTCGACAAAAAAAATGATGCGGCCAAGCCCCTGCGGGACCTGATCATAAAAGGTTCGTTGTTTTTATTTTTAACGATCGTAACACCATTGTTGTTGTCAACGGATAACAGCATCCAGTACACGGATGTAAAAATCGGCAGCGTGGCAACCAAAAAGGTGGTGGCGCCTTTTAATTTTTTTATCCTTAAAACAAAGGAAGAGCTTAAAAAAGAACGCGAGGCGGCCGTTCAAAAGGTGCCGGTCTATTTCCGCTATGATGACAAAGCGGAAGATAACAGCTTGCGTCAGCTCACCTATACATTCTCCTTGCTGAAAAAAATGGCTGTGCCGGCGGATACCACCCACGGTATTTTAGCCGGTTACGGCAAAATGCTGGAAGATTCGGTCCATATTCAACTGGCGCCCCACGATATTGTGCGAATAAAAAAATTCCTTCATGATGAAAAGCCCGGGGAATATCTCAACCGATGGTGGAAAACAATCTATCGTACCGGTTTTATTGATGTCCGTAAAAAAGATATTGACCGCGATGAGGTGGTTCTTTTGCGCAACGATATTGAAACACGGGTGCGCCGGCGTACGTTGTTAGACGCCGATTCCGTTTTAGCGCTATTTTCTTCCGCGTTAAGCAAAAAATATAAAGACCCGCCACTGGCTGCCCTGCGTGTGTTGGTACGTCAGACCATGCGCCCCAATTACAGACTGGATAAGGCGAAAACCAAACAGGAAATAGAAAAAGCCGTCAAAAGCGTCAGTCTTACCAAGGATATGGTGTATGAAAACGAACGCATCGTGGATGCCAACGAGCGGATCGACGCGGAAATTTATCAAAAACTTTACAGTCTGGAAATGGCCCGGGCCGAACGCAGCAAACGCGAAGGTAACTGGCAGCCCTTTTTTGCCCGGCTTGGCCGTTATATGCTGGCGGCGGCCATTTTGTTTGTGGTGGGGCTTTATCTGTTTTCTTTCCGTAAAAAGATTTTTGCAGACAATAAAAAACTGCTGCTGATCACCCTGATCATAACCTTAATGTTGAGCATCGCCGCCATCATCGCCGGACCGTTAAACTGGCCGGTTTATGTCATTCCCACCACCATCGGTTCCATGCTGACCGCCATCCTGATCGATTCGGGCATCGGTTTCGTGGTTACCGTGGCCCTGGCCTTGTTGTTTGGCGGTATTCAGGGCGGCGGCTACGATATCACCATGATGACCATCGTCAGCGGAATGATCGCCATTTTTGCCGTGTATGAAATCCGCAACCGCAATCAGATATTCAAAGCCGTGCTGTACATCGCCTTGTCTTATCTGTGGATCATAGCGGCCACGACCTTTTTACGTTTTGACACTTTTGCCAATCTGGCCCGGGTGTTCAGTTATAATTTGTTGCCCAACGCTGTTTTCGCGCCGTTGGTCACTTATATGATTCTTGAAGTATTTGAAAGAGGCTTTGATATCACCACCGATGTGCGTCTGCTGGAATTGTCCGACCTGAATCATCCGTTACTGAAAGAATTATCCATTAAAGCGCCGGGGACTTTTCATCACAGCATGGTGGTGGGTAATCTGGCGGAAGCCGCCGCGGAAGAAATCGGCGAAAACGCCCTGTTGGCACGGGTTGGCGCTTATTATCATGACATCGGTAAAATGGATAAGCCGGAATATTTTGTGGAAAATCAGATGGACGCCAAAAACCGGCATAGCGAACTCAAGCCCAGCATGAGCGCGCTGATTCTCGTGTCCCATGTTAAAACCGGCCTTGAAATGGCGGAAAAATATAAATTGCCGGGACGCATCCGTGATTTTATAGCGGAACATCATGGCACCACAAGGATGAATTTCTTCTACAATAAAGCCATTGCCCTGGCCGGGGATGAAGATAAGGTAAACGAGGCCGATTTCAGATATCCGGGCCCCAAACCGCAAAGTAAAGCCACGGCCATTGTGATGATGGCGGATACGGTGGAAGCCGCCACCCGTTCCCTAAGCAATCCGTCACCGGGACGTATCCGCTCTTTTGTGGAAGGGCTTATTGAAGCCAAATACCAGGATCGGCAGTTTGACGAAAGTGATTTGACCTTTAAGGAGATGCGCCAAATCATAGATGCTTTCATGCCCATTCTGTTCGGGGTGTTTCAGCACCGGATCGAATATCCGGATAATAACAAGCCCCAAAAGGCTTCCAACGATAAAACCACGCCGACGACCCAAACGAAAAATGGAAATAGAACTGCATAATAACCACGGCAATATCGACCTGGATGCCACGGATGTGGAAAGGTTGATTCGCCGCATGGCGGAAGTCCATGATCTGGCCATGTCCGCGTGCACGGTCATCATCACCGATGATGATTCCATACGGGCACTCCATAAACGTTTTTTTGATGATCCGACGACCACCGATGTGATTACCTTTGATTTGGGGAATGCGCAAATCGAAGGGGAAATCTATATCTGCGCCGACCAGGCACACCGACAGGCGGTTACCTTTGAAGTTGCCCCCGCGGATGAGGTCCGGCGGTTGATTATACACGGTGTTTTGCATCTGGCCGGTTTTGACGATCGCACGCCCGATGACCGGAAAATCATGAAACAACATGAAAACAGATGGTATGAACAGACCATGGACTGGGTGATCAATCTATGACAAATGAAATATGACAAATGACAAATGAAAGTAGATAAGGTGTAAGCGATGAATAATAAAAATCTTCTATATTTTACGGTCCTTTTGTTAGGCATTCAGCTCCTTTATGCTCAGGAAACGTTGTATATGCCGGCGACCATTCAAAAATTGTATGAACAAAACAAAACCCGTCAATACACCGGTCGTCCCGGTAATGCCTATTGGATCAATCATGCCGATTATGAGATCGAAGCGCGTATTTATCCGGAAACACGGCTGCTTAAAGGGAAAGAACAGATCACCTATTACAACACAAGCCCCGATACGCTTACCACGCTTGTTTTGCGTCTCTACCAGGATATATACCGTAAGGGAAACCCGCGTGATTTTCCCATTGATCCCGCTGTGGTGCATGAGGGCATGATTATAACCGGCCTTGTTGTGAACGGCCAGGATATCGATCCGGATGATCCCCACGGTCGTGCCAAGCGTGGGGGCACCAACCTGATTATCAATCCGCCCGAGCCTGTTTTACCCGGCGCTTCCGTTACATTATCCGTTCAATGGAAGTTCACCATAGCCAATAAATCCACTATCCGTTCCGGCATGTATGATACCACAACGGGATTTATCGCTTACTGGTACCCGCAAATGGCGGTGTACGATGATGTGTTTGGCTGGGATCGTTTGAATTATACGGGGCAACAGGAATTCTATAACGATTTTCATAATTTTGATGTGCGGATACATCTCCCGGCCGGGTACAATGTCTGGGGAACCGGGCGTTTACAAAATGCGGAAGCTATCCTTACCGATGAAGATATGGCAAAGTGGTCCCGGGCGCATGAAGGCGACCGTGTCGAAACGTTGACCGGCGGTAATGCCACAGCCCAACCCTGGCATTTTAAGGCGCAACAGGTGCCCGATTTCGCCTTTGCTTTCAGCAACCATTTCCGTTGGGATGCGCGTAGTGTGGATATGGGCCCGCGGCGAACGTTTGTTCAGGCGGTGTATGCCATGGATGATACCAGCAGCCGGGATGTGTGCGACATAGCCGCTGAAACGATCCGTTATATGTCGCGAACGTTTCCAAAAATCGATTATCCCTATCCGGCCATGACGGTATTTATCAGTAAAAACGGCGGCGGGATGGAATTCCCTATGATAGTTAATGACGGCATGGTAACCCATCACGGCCGACGTGTGGGGCTTACTTCACATGAAATTACACATACCTATTTTCCGTTTATGATGGGCATTAACGAACGACGCTTCGCTTTTATGGATGAAGGCATGGCGGTAATGCTGCCGTTTAAACTGCAAAATCATCTGGCGCCGGAACGCGATATCATAGCCGACAGGATTAAGATTTATAATCGTATCGGCGGGACTATAAACGACCTGCCGGTTATGACTCCTTCCAATCAATTGTCGGGGCAGGCTTATCGGAACGGTTCCTATAACCGTCCGGGTCTGGCCTATGAATATTGGCGCGACATGGTGGGCGATTCCCTGTTTACCGCCGCCATGCATGACTATGTTACCAACTGGAAAGGGAAGCATCCGCTACCTTATGATTTCTTTTTTACAATGAATCGGGCAAGCGGTGAAAATTGGAATTGGTACTGGAAACGCTGGTTCTTCGACTGGGCCCATGCCGATTTGAGTATCGAATCCATAAAACAAACGCCTAAGGGCTGGCAGGCGGTCATCGTCAATAAAGGCGGCTTGCCCGTGCCGATTCATTTAACGGCCATCCTGGAAGACGGGCAGGAGGTGACGGTTACCCAAAGCGCGCGCGTTTGGAAGGATCATTCGGTGCGGGTGTCTGTTTGGCTGGGCACGGATAAGCCCTTAAAGCAAGTGGAACTGGATACGGTACGCGTTCCGGATATTCATCCTGAAAATAACGTGATCAATACATTTTAAGGAGTTTGTGTGCAAAAGATATTGATAACCGG
>RFFS01000186.1 GCA_003696775.1 Calditrichota bacterium | reverse complement strand
CCGATTTCGGCGGGATTGTTTAGCCGGGCCATTTGCCGGTAAATGAAATCCAGGTTCTTTTGTTGATAGGTCGTGTTTCTATGCATAGAAACAATTTAGTCATTGTAGGTGAAAATATAAAATCATTTTTGTCACAATCGTAAGGATATTTTACGGTAGATGAATCATTTTGACGGCTATTGGCGCATGGCCGGGAATCGTAATGTACAGAAAATAGATTCCGGTGGCCTTATCCGCCAAAGAGAGATTAAATGAGCGCAGGCCGGCCCGTCCGGGCAACGGGTAAAAAGCTTCTATCCGTTGACCGGAGGTGTTGTACAGCTCTATCTTGACCGTTTCGACATAATAAGGCAAGGTGTAAAAGACGGTACATATATCGGTAAAGGGGTTTGGCGCGACCCATGCTTTCATCACCGGCCAAAGCGTATCGGGTTTGACGATTGGTTGTTCCGTCAGTCGCCAATCCAGTTGTATCAGTGCGAAACGCTCGATCACTTCCGCCAGGGCATCCGCAAATCGGCGACGATTTTCTTCCGTGTCCCGAACGCCCTGATACCAGGCTTCCAACTGAAAACCGTCTATCACGCCTCCGTTTGCAGAGCCATGCCTGTGGGTGGAATAGCCGCCACTGAAATACGGATCGTCTTCCAACGGATAGGGGGTGGTTTCCGAGGGCACGGACGGGTAACCGATGGAATCAAATAAACTGCCGATGCTGCCCCGTCCGCGGATCAGAGTGTCGAATGCATGCGGGACAACCGATGCCAGATGACGAAAACTGCTTTTGGATATTATATTGCTAATGTTGAGCGAACCGTTACGCAGATCGTTTACGGAGAGTAAATAGCCCAGTTCCAGCCGTTGTTTGGGGTGGCCGTGCCCATGCAGATCGATGTAAAAGCCCTGTCCATAATGCCGGGATACGGAGTCCTTGGCTGTTTCAATAAAACGATGATAATCATGCCAGGCTTGTTCCGCTTCCGCGTTGCCTTGCGCGGCTTCGTCAATCGATCGGTTCGCGTCCAGTTTGGTGCGTTTTAACCGACATACTATGACATGCGGGAAAGCGCCGGTGCGGGTGAAAAAGGCCTCGCTAATGGCCACGGCGGTTTCATAGGTTTTGGAGTCGGTGACCATGACGCCGTAGGTACGATCCGGAATGGAAGCCGGACTAAGAAAACCACCATGGGGCGCGGAAATGATGACGGGCAGGCTTCCCGGCCGATATTCCGTATATTGTTTATAGCCGTATAGAATGGTATCCGCCTGTATTGGGGCGGAACCTGCAACCGGGCATGCTAACATAACAAAAAGAATAAGCTTTAAAAGAAGGCTTTTCATAGGAATAATATACGTTAAAACGAATGGAAAAAGGAATGGAAAAAAAAAGGCTGCCCGTTTACGGACAGCCTGGTGTTTGGGTACGAACTATTATTTATAACGTGCCTTAAATTCTTCGGCTGCTTTTTTGCGTTTCTGTTTTTCAGCTTTAGACATTTTGCCGATAAACCATTTGTGATTTTCGGAGTTAAGAACCGAAGTGAGAATCTTTTGCAGATTTTTGGCGGCGTCCACTTTTTTACTATCCTTGGATGCCAGACCTTCATGTATCAGCTCTTTAATTTCCGGTATGAATTCGGTGTAAAAATTCTTGGCCAGGTCATACGTGCCATGCCAGTGTGTATAATCAGGCGCCATCATGGAAGCACCGTGACGGGCACGGCGTCCTTCGTGATGCCATAATTCAAACCATACAAAATCAATATCATCACTGAATTTGATATGATTGCCATCAGCATCGGCGGTCAATAGAGGAATGGCGGCTTTGTATAGTTTTTCACCCGGCGTGGCAAATTTCTCATCATACAACTTGATCAGCCCTTCATATTGGGTGAAGAAGTTACTGGTGAAATTAGGATTATGGCAGGTTTGACATACATCAACCATATTCTCACGGCGCGTATCGGCGGTTACCGATGCCGATTTCAGGTTCCATTTCTTGTCGGTTAAATGGGATAACTTGGAATGTACGGGACGGTTATTCCATTTGATTCTTAACCCGATATTATGGGTAACCGGCTGATTCGGAGTGGCCGACATGTGACAGGTGGCACAGGTGGGAGCAGCGTCGTAATCTTCCCCGACAACCCATTTGGCCGATTCCAGATTCATTTTGTCGATATTGGCATAGTAACTGATACCATGTTTCGATTCTTCATAAATCTCTTTTTGCGGATGATCCGGTCCCAAGTGGCATTTACCGCATGTTTCCGGTTGACGGGCCTGAGCCGCTGAAAATGAATGCCGTTGATGACAGGCGGAACAGGACCCTTCGCTGCCATCGGGATTGATACGACCGATACCGGTGTTGGGCCAGGTGGCCGGGTCAAGTGTGCCGTCTTCCAACGCTTTTACCTGACCACCGTGGCATTGCCAGCAACCGTTAACGGCTGCCGCGGAAGCGCCATCCGGAAAGCCGTGAGTAACAAACGCACTGTTACCTTCTACTACTTCCGCCAAAACATTATCTAACGAGCCCAATATCCGGCCTGCTTTGGAATGGTGTGAATTCTCGAATTCATCCACTTCTTTGGCGTGGCACTTGGCGCAATCCTTAGGCGAAACAATAACGGAAATCAGGTAACCCTCATGTTCAAAAGCGTCCTTATCCCCCTTTTTGGCGCTATGACATTCAAAACAACCCACATTGGCGCGGTAGTGTTTACTGTCGCCCCATTGTTGGTACAGGCTGTGATTTTCATCTTTATGGCAATCGATACACTCACGGGAAGCGCTGCTCAATTCCTTGGGAATATCCATCGCGCCGCCTATGGTTGCCAGATACAAGACCAAAATCAACCCGGCAAACAAGGTTTTGATGAATTGGTTCATAATTTACCTCCTGGTTAGTTGTACCCAAACAAGTCATTTAATTTAAAAGTTTACCGCTGTGGATATATAAGCAAAAATAGAAGCGTCTTTACCTTTATAATCCTCGAATACTTTACCCGGCATGAAGTAAGCCAAACCGGCCTGGAAAGCCAAGCCCTCGGCAATCTTACGATTCACAATCAAATCGAATTCATTGCCAAAGTCGGTATCTTTGCTTCCATCCAACAGAGTGATGTCCTGATTAGCCATGAATTTGTGGAACACTAAAATGGTTTTCATGCTTCCGGTGGGGTCCATAACGGCTTTTATTTTTATGTCGGATAAACCGGCGCCAAACGAATGGAGCGGCACATTTAAGAAAAAGTCCGCAATACCATACCATTTATGGTTAGTCGCATACAAAGTGTTAAAGGCTTCGTATTCGGATGTGTTCGGATCGTTGCCGGAAAGGTAATCGATACCGCCACCAACGGATTTCAGGAAACCGTCGCCTAATTTATAAGCTGCATTCAAAGCAAACAAATAAGCGGCGATATCCGTCGTGCTGCTCAATTGTCCCGTTTGATAAGCGGCTTCCAAGGTGGCGCTGATGTTATTAAAAGTCATGTCGGTTTGTGTGCCAAATGTTAAACGTGAAAGGGTACCGGCGTTGGTGACACGATCCCAAATGCCAAATAGCTGGGGATGAATTTTTTCATGCATTTTTGAAAGATTAGCCCAGAATCCGGCTACGTTAAAATCATTTAAATCACCGGCATTAAAGGTTTCCACGGTTTTAAAATCAAAAAATGATACGGATCCCTTACCCGTTTCATAAATCATTTGTACGCCGTCAAAACTACGTCCGATGTTATGCCAGCCCACGGCTCCGATAAGCCTTTGATTGCCAAAGATCACTTCCTGACGACCCAGCTTCATTTGAAGCGGCATATTAAACAGATCCCTGACCACCAGATACGCCTGATGCATATCCAGCGCATCGGCGGTACCATCGGTTAAGGTGCTGGTTTCCGTGCCAAAAACACGGGAATCCTGGATCTGAATAAAACCGCTTACACGATCCGAAGCCGTGAATTGCGCACCGATACGGGTACGTAAAAAGTTATAGTTTACCAAGTCCGTTTCGGAATTAAAATCATTCCCGTTAAACTCCAGTCGATGACGGATCTGACCTGTAAATTTCACCGATGTTTGGGCATACAGTGATGTGAGCGCCATCAAGCCAATAAGCCAAAATAAAAGTACTTTACGCATACGAACCTCCCGGTTGATTAAGTGTAGTGAGAGTAAAACAGTAAATAAGCTCTTAATAGCTTATATAATGTAAGCATTAATACATGCTAAATAAATAAAAAAAATCCTTTCTATTGTCAGTTTTCGTCTATTTCCCGCGGGACAACGGAACCCGGTTTAAAATCCTGTTCACTGTAGGAATAGGCCAGATCGGCGGTCAGCACCCCTTCCATTTTTTGAATGGCTTCAAGAATACGGGATTCTTCTTTAATACTGCTGCCTTCTATCGTAATAATTATTTTTCCCGCGGTTGCATCGTTCCCGTGAATTTCACATAATCCGCTTTTTTCCAGTAAAGCACATACTTTTTCCGTATCACGCGGGGTTGTGCGCACCACAACTCCTGAAACATTCATTTTATTCTCCATTTATAGATATGACCAGCGTCGTCACACACCAACAGATGGTGATCACCGGTGAAAATGAGCCGGTTGACGGGTTCATTTATGGCCGGCAGTCGGGTGATACGTTCACCTGTGTGCACTCGCCGAATATCAATCCGGCTGTTTTCATCGGTGACAAACGCCATAATTTCCGCCCGATTATCAATCGCGACAGCATAAACATAAAACGGTGTTTCGAAAATTCTGAAGCGGTTGTCGGTTAGATTGTACAGTACCGCTTTCTTGTCACGCCCGCCTGTTAAAAGCCGCCCGGCCCGGTAGGACACATTAAAAATATTATCCTTATTCCCACCGCTTAATGTTTTCAAAATTTTTCCATCTCTTACACGTACAATTTGGATATCACCGGATTCCGAGACGAAAGCGGCTTCCGTGCGTGTCTGATTAAGAGCGAAATCACTAAACAGGGATTGACTGATCTGCACACGATATTTTATTTTTAATGTTGTCAGATCGTATAAAATACATTCGGAACTGATCAGGGCGATAAGCGCCGTATGTTTGTCCACAAAACGCACCTTACGCATCTGCAGTCCCCGTTCCGGTGCAATAAGTGTCTTTTGGGATGTGCCGGATAAATCCGAACGTACCAGGCGGCATTGACCTCCTTCGCTTTCCACAATGCTTAAAATGACGGTTTTTTTCTTGCCGTAAATATCAACGGAAAAAACCTTGGGACGGATGGGTTCATCATAGAAGTCTTTGATTTCTTCAAAGCGGATGCCGGCTTTTTTATGGAGATTTGTACTTAAAAAAACATCCACCGTCCCCTGGTCGGTGCCCGTTACAAGTAAGTTTCGGTAAACCGCTGCATCCAGAATGCTTCCGCCACATGTTGCCTTACCTGTCTGGGCAGTGCCGAAAATCCTGGTCAGGCCAATCGTCAACAAAAGGAGAAAGACACGTTGATAATTCTTCATTTTGATACCGTAATTTCCATGCATGAAACCGGACAAACCGGAACACATAAACCACAACGGGTGCAAACATCTTTGCGAATATTGGGATTGCGCAGCCCCTCGAAAAAGATGGCCTCTTCCGGACAGGCTTCCCGGCAGCTTTGGCAAAGTGTGTTTTGCCAGGCCAGGCATCGTGTAAAATCCAGATGGATATGCGCTGTGATGGGGCCTTCCTGTTCCGGCGATAATACACCTCGTTCACAGGCCAGGGCACATTCCTTGCAGAATGTACATCCGGCCGTTTCGAAAATAAGACGGGGTACTTCCTCATCTTTTTTATAAACTATCCGCTGCGGGCAAACCGTTAAACAAGGGGCGCCGCAATCCGGGCATTGCTCCTGCGCGCGCCCTTTATCCGTTATATAAGGTAGCGGAATGCCCCTGCTTTTTTTGGGGGCTTTTCCCAATAAAAAAGATAAGAATTCACCTCGGCTGTATGTACGTCCGCTATCCGTCATTAGGATTGTTCCTGTTTAATCGCCATCCACGCCTTCGTTTATCCTGTCCAGCAAATCGGATGATTTTTTTAATTTTTCAGTTCGGAATTCAGCTTTAAAATTATTGCCTATCAGCACCGGCGCGTTGGACTGGGGCACATGGCATAGTGTACAGTTATAATTGGCATTATTTACATGGTCGAGCGGTTTATTCCGCCGTAGATCATACAAATGGGAAGCGGGGACGGAGGGCGCTTCGGCCTCTTCGGCTTCATTAGGGTCATGACAGCTCAGGCATTCATTATCTTCTCTGGTAATCGGTACAAAATCTTCGATGTTATGCGGAATCAGAGGCGGCGCGTTCTCAAAGGAGCGTTGAATACGGGTAGATTCGCCCGGGTCATTATCGCTGTAAATGCTCATGGGCGTGTCCGCCTCGCCGGAAAGTTCGGCATGGCGATAACTCAAAGCGGTATCAGGGATTTTTTTATCGGTTTGAGGCGATGGTGTTGTTCTGTTTTGTCTGGCTGAAGAACTGCAAGAGATTATCAGGAAGGCAATTCCTGCAATAAGGATGAATTTTAGGGTTTGTTTAAGCATTGTGTCCTCCTGTCAGTTTTTAAAAGGATTTATGATGTCGAATTTTAAAGCCTTGTCATTGCATGCTTCAATGCACCGTCCGCAACGGGTGCAGGCACCCGTGATGGCGCCGCTTTCCTTACCGATATTTTTTAATACCGGCAGTTCCGGACAGACAACCTTGCAGTCCATGCATTGCGTGCAGGCTTTATGATTATGTGAGATTTTTAAAAGCGCATATTTTCCGATCAAAGTGTAAAAAGCACCCAGGGGGCAGATATGACCGCAAAAGCCGTTTTTAACGATTACCAGATCAAATAAAAAAACAGCGAGAATCAATGTCCAGCCTAAACCGAAGCCGAATATAAGGCCTCTGTGTAAAATAGAAACCGGACTGATCAGCTCGAAAGCCGCGGTATGAAAGACGATGGAAAGAAGCAGCGCCAGGCCCAGCAGCCAAAAACGAATGTTTCGACTGACGGTGATACGCGATCCCGGTTTGTTTTTATCCAGCCAGACACGCAATCGTGCCGCCCATTCACTTAAAATGTTCATGGGGCATACCCAGGCACAAAAAGCGCGTCCAAAAAACAAACCGTACAATACAAGCACGATTACTGTTCCCAGTATCATATCCGTGGATATGACGGCGCCGGCAAAAAGCATCTGTAAAAAGGCAAACGGGTCGGTCATGGGAATAAAATCTAAAAACCGGGAAAAACTTAAGTTTCCCTGTAATATGTCCCAACCTAACCGGCTGCCACTGATAAACAACAGGATAATGCCCGTCTGAGTGGCGCGACGGGCAAGGGTCAGGTGTGTATCGTGTTTGAGTTTACTCATCGACAGGTAGCTCATCGTTTAAGTAATCCACGGGTTTCTTTTTACTGCGCTCCGTTTGGGTGCGGACATTATCCCCGGCGTTTTTGATGCGTTCTTCATCACGCTTGTCCCATCCTTTTATATAATTGGTGCCCACGCGTCCCAAGGCAATGGAGCGGGGCAACACATAGATGGATGCCTTTTCCGTAACACAGGCATGTTCACATAATCCGCATCCGGTACATACATCCTTATGCACAAAGGGCTTTAGAAAAGCATGTTTACCGGTGCGTTCGTTATGGTCCATTTCCAGCGTTATGGCTTTATCCAGCAAAGGGCAGGCCCGGTAGCACGCGTCGCACTGGATGCCCCAGTAGGCGATGCAATTTTCCGTATCCACCACGGCCACTCCGATACGTGTTCGGTTTACATCCCACTGTAATGCACCGTCCACTTCTTTGCTCACGGATTTTTTATCCAGCGAACCGGTCGGACAGGATGCCACGCAGGGAATGTCCTCACACAGGTAACAGGGTGTTTGCCGTGGTGTAAAATAGGGCGTGCCCAGGGGTTTATTTTCCCCCGGGACCGCCAATCTGAGTGTATCATACGGGCAGGCTTCCACGCACAAACCGCATTTAATACATTGAGACAGAAAATCTTTTTCCTTTAAGGCGCCCGGCGGACGCAGGATAAAAGGAGCGGCTTTGAGTTCATATACAAAGCTGCCCCAGCCAATCCCGGCAACGGTGGCCATGCCCAGCGCTTTTACGGATTGCGCCAGGAACTGTTTACGTGTGATTTTTTTTGAATCATCACTCATGGGATAAGGGCCTCACGGATTATGCTATTTTATAAACCTTTACGGCGCTCTTTTTAAAATCCGTTTCTTTCGAGATCGGGCAGGTTGCATCCAATGTGACTTTGTTGACTAAAACCCTTTCATCAAAGAACGGAATAAACAAAGAACCCTTTGGCATTCGGTTACGGCCCCGTGTATTGATGCGTGCTTTGACACGTCCCCGACGGCTTTCTACCCAGACTTCCTCGCCATTTTTAAAACCATGGGCTTCGGCATCTTCGGGGTTCATAAAACATTCGGCGTGGGGAACCGCGCGATACAATTCGGGAACGCGCATGGTCATGGTACCCGTATGCCAGTGTTCAATAACACGTCCTGTGGCCAGCCAGAATGGATAGTTTTTGTCGGGCATTTCCGGTGCATCCATATAAGGTCGGAAGAAGATTTTTGCTTTGTTTTTCAGGGATTTTTTCTCTTTTTGGGTAACTCCTTTTAAATCACCCTGTGGCAGGGCCTTAAGAGCGCCGCCATAAAAGGCAAAATCTTCACCGGCGGATGCTTTACGCGCGTATGGATCGTATTTGCTGTTAAAACGCCATTGGGTTTCCTTGCCATCCACCACCGGCCATTTCAAACCGCGCACTTTATGATAGGTGTCAAAATCCGCCAGGTCATGCGCGTGTCCCAAACCAAATTTACGGTATTCTTCCCAAAGATATTTTTGCGGGAAGAAACCGTAGCCTTCAAAGCCTTCCACCTTACGCTTGTCTCCCGTTGCTTCGGTATTGTCAAAACCCTCACCGATGGGATCGGGCCAGACGTAGGCACGCGCTTCTTTATTGGCGAAAAGAACATCAAAAAGGGTATCTGTCTTTTTATATCCCATTTTAAGGGCATCTTGCCGCACATCGGGCAGGGTGAGTTTGCTGTCTATTTTCCAGGATTTCCACACTTCATCAATAGTAAAGTATTTGGAAAATTCCATGGCCTGCCATAAGTCAGGCATGGCTTTCCCCACGGGTGTCACCTGCTGGCGCCAATGCTGGGTGCGTCGTTCGGCGTTGCCGTAAGCGCCCCATTTTTCAAATATCATGGCGCTGGGTAAAATCAGGTCGGCCACTTTTGCGGAAATACTGGGATAACCGTCGGATACAACGATGAAGTTGTCCATTTCCCTTGCCGCTTTTATCCAATGGTTGGCATTGGCCGTGTTTTGCCACGGGTTGCACACCTGTACCCAGGCCCATTTAATGGTGCCATCTTCAATATCCCGCATCAGCTTGGTATAATGGGAACCGACCTTGGGATTGATGGTTTGGGGAGGCAGTTTCCATATTTTCTCGGTAACCTTGCGGTGTTTGGGATTTTTAACCACCATATCGGCCGGGAGACGGTGGGCGAAGGTGCCGACTTCACGCGCGGTACCACAGGCGCTGGGCTGGCCGGTCAGGCTGAATGCACCGTTGCCGGGCTTGGATTGCTTACCAAGCAGCAGATGAACCATGTAGGATTGTTCGTTGACCCATGTACCGCGGGTATGTTGGTTCATGCCCATCGTCCAGAAACTAACCACTTTGCGGCCTTTTTCTACATAGGCATCGGCCAGGCTTTGCAGTTTTTCCTTGAACGAATCGATGGATTCTTCATCATTACCTTTGGCAAGGTTGGCGACAAAGTCCAATGTGTAAGGCGCCAGGGCCTTTTTGAAATCATCAAAGGTGATTTGCCAATGCGCGCCGGCGGTTTTGGTATGTTTCATTTCCAGCGTATCGCCTTCCTTATAACCCAGATGGGCCAGCGTAACAGCCTCGGCGGCGCTGACTTTTTTATGCTGCTCTTTGATAACCGTATCCATTTCCGACGGCTTAAACTTACCTTTTTGAGTGCTGCCCCGCATGCCGTAACCAATATCCACGGCGCCCGTGGCGAAAATGGTATGTTTTTTTACAAAATCCCAGTCTATGGCATCCGGATGGTTATAGACGATTTCGCGGGCGATAAAATTCCAAATCGCCAGGTCGGTCTGGGGCTTAAAGATGATTTCGGTGTCCGCTAAATCACTACAACGGTTGGTATAGGTACTGAGGTTGAATACCTTCACTTTATCGGTGTTGGATAATTTGCGGTCGGTAACACGCGACCACAGAATGGGGTGCATTTCCGCCATATTCGCGCCCCAGGTTACAATGGTATCGGTCAGTTCGATGTCATCGTAGCAGCCCGCGGGTTCGTCTATTCCGAAAGTCTGAATAAAACCGGCAACGGCACTGGCCATGCAGTGGCGCGCATTGGGGTCCAGATTGTTGCTGCGGAAGCCGCCTTTAACCAGCTTGGCCATGGCGTAGCCTTCCTGAACGGTATATTGGCCGGAGCCAAAAACAGCAATTCCGGTGGGGCCGAGTTCGTTATAGGCTTTTTTAAATTGCGTGGCCATTACTTCAAAGGCCTTTTTCCAGGATACCGGTCTGAATTTGCCTTTTTTATCAAATTCGCCTTTATCATTCATGCGCAACAAAGGTTCGGTTAAACGGTCGTTTCCGTACATGATTTTGGCGTTGAAATAGCCCTTGATGCAGTTTAACCCCCTGTTGACCGGCGCCTTGGGGTCACCTTTTACAGCCACAATCTTGTCGTTTTTGGTGGCCATCATGATGCCGCATCCGGTGCCGCAGAATCGGCATACAGCCTTATCCCAGCGCCAGTCCTTTTCGGTTGCTTCCGCCGCTTTAAGTGTTGAGGGTTTTAAAGTAACCCCCGCAACGCTGGCAGCGCCTGCCGCGGCCGCGGCCTTGATGAAGTCTCTGCGCGTTAATGCCATGGAAAACCTCCCTCCGGTTGTTTGCATTACCCTTTGTGAATCATTTAATAGTCATATATCTCAAATATGGACATAAAAAAAGCCATCCACCTTTACAGGCTGGTATGGCTTACACATATTTATTTCTTTTTTTTATCGGGAATAGGGTGTTTGATTTTTTCATAATATTTTTTGTAATCAAACCCTTTGAATCCGGGACTTTCATTATTATGACACCGGAGGCACACCTTTTCATCAGGTATGGTTAATCCGACGCTCTCCGGTTTGATTTTTTTGGCGAAAAGCTTCTTCATTGTTTTCTTTTTATAATATTTTTCGCCGGCGCCATGGCACGATTCACAAGCAACACCATCCGTCTTTTTATATTTTTTACCAAGATATTTTTTGTCCACATTATAAGCCGTTACATGGCATTTTAAACATTTATCGGATTTTTGCGGATCATCAATCCCGCGTTCAACGGCGTATTTTTTTGCCTTGGCGGTGCCAAGCGTTTCGTAGGCCCGGGCATGAGCGGAATTTTTCCATATTTTATATTGCTCGCCCTGACTGGGTTTTTTATGACACATTTTACATTTATCTGCGCCCATATATTTGTTTTGTGCCGCAACGGTACCGGTCATAAAGAAAACCAAAAAAAATACGGATATAAAAAGGCCGGTGTATTTCTTAAGCATGATACTCTCCTTTATAGATTTTGTCCTTTTTCAATGTCTCTGATTTTTATATAAAGTGCGATGGCCAGTAATGTGATGATTAAGGTGGCCACCCCCAGCCCCATTCGTCGGAAGTCGTAATCGTCCAGTTCTTTTTTACCCAGTTCAATCGCCATGTGGGCATTTTTTAGGGCTTCATCGGTTTTTTCCCGGACTTTTGTCGGATCAAAGGTATGCACGGTGGTACGCGCGTGAACAATGGCCTGATGAGCATCCTGCAACAAAAAGTCTATTTCCACATCATTCATCCCCACCACGAGCACTTTTTCCTTTAAGGCGGATGCGGTATCGTAGGCGGCCGTGGCACGCTTGAGCAATGTATGCAGGGTATCGGCAATCATATAGCCTTTCTCACCCTGTTTATGGCATTTTACGCAAATGGCTTCTCCTTTTTGTGTACCTACAAAATCATCCGTCGGTTTGACCACATCATGATTACCATGACACTCCACACAAAAATGTTTATCTTGCTTTTCTTCCCATTTATGTGCCATTTTGGACTCTTTGAAAAACTGCTCGTTTTGAACATGGCAACTACCGCAGACATACACAAGAGATGTGACGTCCGGCGGTGTGGCGCCATGATTACCATGACAATCATTGCATGCGGGAGCGCCGGTATCTTCACGCTCTAACAATGCCTTGCCGTGGACACTTTGCGCGTATTTTTCATATTGATCCGTCGGGATGTCATATTCCTCCATATAATCTTCATCACCGTGGCAGTGATTACATGTTTTGGGGACGTTCAGAGCATAAACGGTTGAACGGGGATCATCATGTTTCATGATGCTGTGCGCGGTATGACAATCATTACATGTGGCTACGTTTTCATCGCCTTCTTTCAGCTTGCGGCCATGCATGCTCTGAAAATATTGGGAGACCTGATCCGTACTGATTTGCGGATTATACTTACGCATGATGTTGATATCCGAATGACATTTGCCACACATTTGAGGGATATCGGCTTTATCTGGGGCTCCGATAAAACCAATATCCTCATTCATGGCTTCGTCTTCATCATTGCTTGAATTATCGCCACCGTGACAACCGGCGCATGAAAGGCCTTCTTTCATATGGATGTCTTTAGGATCGAAGCCCTCCGGCATGGCCTCCTCTTCTATATGGCAGGATATACACTGGTCATCTTTCGGAAGATGCGCATAAAGATCGGCCGTGCTATCCGTTCCGACACTATCCGAAACGGCGGTTGAGTCGGTCATGTTTTCTTCTTCATTTTGTGCGACAACACTGCCAAACCACAAAAGGATCATGGCACTAAGCAGCATCCATAAGACCGGTTTAATTTGCTTTGTTTTTATTTTCATGGAATCCACCTTTATAATAGATAACCAAGTATGGTGAGTAGGATGATATAGGCAATGGCAATGATGCCGATGACGGTCATGGGACGCATTTTACTACCCGGCCTGGCCTTGATTTCCCAAAAGGGCACCAGGAGCCATGCCAAACCGATTACGCCAAAACCTAAAATGCCTAACACTTCACCTTCCATAAACCAAACATGCGCCGGAATGTATTTAAGGGTCTGAAACATAAACATAAAATACCATTCCGGACGAATCCCGATGGGCGCCGGTGCGAAAGGATCGGCTTTGAGACCCAGTTCCCAGGGGAAAAACAACGCCAGATATGCCAGGATATTGAGTACAATGAGCCATAAAAGGGCATCCCGTAACATGAAATTCGGGAAAAAGGGGATGCTTTTTTTCTTTTCGGGCGGCAGTGCCTGATAATGTTCCGGCTCATGCATCCCCTGACGTTGGACAAACATAAGATGCATGCCGAGCATCAAAGTTATTACCGCCGGAATCAGGGCAACGTGAAAGGCGTAAAAACGGGATAAAGTGGCTCCGGTGACATCTTCACCACCACGTAAAACGATTTTAATAGCCTCGCCGATCACGGGAACCGCTCCGGCAATATCGGTACCTACTTTTGTGGCAAAAAAGGCCAGCTCATTCCAGGGCAGGAGATAACCACTGAAACCGGCGCCCATGGCGATAAATAAAAGAAACATGCCGGTTATCCAGGTTAATTCACGCGGTTTTTGATAGGCGCGCGTGAAAAAAACACTGAACATATGGACAAAAGCAAAAAAGATCATCAGGTTGGCGGCCCATCCGTGTATCTGGCGGATTAACCACCCAAACCGGACTTTGGTCATTAGAAAATGGACACTTTCATACGCCGTATCCACGCCCGGTTGATAATATAAAACCAATAAGATACCGGTTACGACTTGCACGATGAATAAAAATAACGTTACGCCGCCCATATAATACCAGATACTGTGTTTATGGACAGGTACTTTTTTATGCTCCATGAAATGAATGAGCGGCGACAGATCATACCGTTCATCCAGCCAGGAAAAAAGTTTTGATTTCATATATGAGTACCTATGCTTGCTTCGGTTTGCTGATTATAAT
>RFFS01000028.1 GCA_003696775.1 Calditrichota bacterium | reverse complement strand
CGGATGAGTACGCTGCGCAAAACCATTGCCCGCCGTCTGTTGGAAGCCAAGCACGGCACGGCCATGCTCACCACTTTTAACGAGGTGGACCTTTCCGCTGTAAAAAAAGTGCGTGCGGCTTATAAAGATGTTTTTAAGGAGAAACATGGCGTCGGACTTGGCTTTATGTCCTTTTTCACCAAAGCCGTTACCATTGCTTTAAAAGAAGTGCCCGGTGTGAATGCCATGATTGACGGCGATTATCTGGTGTACCATGATTACGCGGATATCGGCATTGCCGTATCGACCGATAAAGGGTTGGTGGTACCCATTATCCGTAACGCGGATAGTATGTCCCTGGCACAAATTGAAGCGGAAGTCGTGCGTCTGGCCACGCGTGCCCGTGACGGTAAGCTGACCATTGATGAAATGACCGGCGGCACCTTCACCATTACCAATGGCGGCGTTTTTGGCTCCATGATGTCCACCCCCATTATCAACGCGCCGCAGTCGGCCATTCTCGGCATGCATGCCATTAAAGACCGGCCGGTGGTGGTCAATGGTGAAATTGTGATCCGCCCGATGATGTACCTGGCCATGTCTTACGACCACCGCATTATTGACGGAAAGGAATCGGTAACATTCCTGAAAATGGTGAAAGAATTATTGGAAGACCCGATTCGCATGCTGCTGGATGTTTAAAAAGCACGAACCTGTAAATGTCAGGAGCCTTCACACGGGGGCTCCTTTTTTTATGGTTTGGATTTTTTCATCAGGGCACGGGCCTTATCCATTTTTCCCGTTTGGCGATATAACCCGGCAAGATTATACAAGGTGGCCGGATCATCGGGACGAAAGGTAAGCGCCTTTTCAAAGTTGTGTATCGCCTTGTTGTAATGTCCGTCATGCACATAAATAAGGCCCATCATGGAACGGGCGCGAAAATTATCTTTTATTTTAACGGAACGTTTCAACCAGGTCAGGGCCTCCGCGGATTGTCCGGTTTGTAACAACACGGCGGCCAGTTTCACCATCAGCCCCGCATCCAGATACACATCATATAAAATCGCGCGATATTCACGGGCCGCGCCTTCCCAAACCTGCTGCGATTCATACAATTGTCCCAGTTTATAATGGGCATCATGCCAACTGATGGAGCCGTTCCAGTACTCCCAGGCCAGTTTTTCGATGATAGTGGCGGGGGTGAAGGCCGCACGCAGGGAATCGATGCGGGAGTGAACACGGAACGGCCAGCCAGCCTTGAGCATGGCAACCCGAATGTTTCCGATGGCCTGGTCCAGGGCGGTTACGCCCATCGCGGATCGCGGAAAGTCGAACGTTGTGTCCGGCACATCAATTACACCCGTTTGGATCATTCGTTTGTAAAACGCCCCGGCCAGGGCGCGCGTGGCTTCGGGATTGGGATGCAGGTGATCGGTCATCTGAAGGTTGCCGGTCAGTCCGTGCGGGTCCAGCGCCCGTATGGCCCGGGCCCCATCCACAAAATAGACCTGAGAACCGGCCAGGCTCTGTATGATACGATTGAGTGTATCCGGCGCGCGAAAGCGCAGAGCGTCGAAATCCCGGGCTTTACCAAAAAAACGTCGTGCGTCATCATAGCGCCCCGACGCGCGTTCCCGACGTCCTTTAACATAAAACGAACGCGCCGGAAAAGCGCTGCTGTCCAGACTGATAAACGGCGCCTGATCGGCCGTGTTGGATGCCACGCTACTGATATAAAGCGGGATGTTCCGATCCTGGCACAGGGAAACAATGGCCTGCATATTGTTCTTAAATTCCGTTAATCCGCGTTTATACAATACGGAACCGTATCGGATGGTCCGTCTGCCCACCATGCGTTCCATTAGCGTGGCGTCGCCCTTTGCCGGTGCCCCGTGGAACAAGGCATGGTAAAGTCGGGTCAATGCCTGAAACAGACGACATTCGGAAAATTCCAAAAAAATATCCACCCATATCCGTGGCACATGAACCGCGCTGGCCGCGCCAAAGGCGCCATAATATTCGTTGTGACCGGCATAAATAAGGATGGCATCCGGTTGATAGGTCAGGCTTTTGCTTACCAGATAGCGTACACTGTAAGAGTTAACAGCCGGCATGGCAAAGTTGACCACTTCCACCTCGCGACGGGGCAGGGCCGCTTCCAGTTGGCGATGCAGCATGCGTGCGAAGGTGGCGTTGTAGTAATACGGCCAGCCCGCTGCCGAAGAACCGCCAAAAACAAAAATACGCAACGTACGGTTGTTTCGTGCCCGACGAATTAAGTCTTTGGCTATATGCGGCCGGATGTGGCCCTGCGGGAAGAAAAGACGCCCGATGGAAGTATTGACCCGTATGTATGCGGATCGGCTGCTGTCGCTAACAAAAAGCCTGGTTTCGGTTCCATAACCGGTCAGACGCAACAGGCTTTCGGTCAGGACAAGCATCAAAGCGATGAGCAAGAAAGTAACAAGCGTAAATGAGATTTTTTTAAACATCTTTAATCTTTCGTGTTCGTCGGTTAAGTTAGGGGTGATAGTGAGCGAGTTTACGGTAAAGCAGGGAGAAATTCAATGCACAAGGAGCCGTTTATACACGTGGGGGTGGGCGCCATCCTTTTTGATGCCGGGCGTGTATTACTGGTACAGCGTGGACGGCCCCCTGCGCAGGGCATGTGGGCCATCCCGGGGGGCAAAGTACGAGCGGGAGAATCCCTGCACGCGGCATTGAAGCGCGAAATTTTCGAGGAAACGGGTTTACACATCGAGCCGGGAGATGTTGTGTATGTGTTTGAAATGATCGAAAAAGAGGACGACGGCACCCTGCGCAGGCATTACGTGGTCATCGATTATGAAGCGCAAACAACAGGCGGTCTATTGAAAGCGGGGGATGATGCCCTGCAGGCGCGATGGGTTTCCGAACAAGAATTCGCTACGCTGCCTGTTCATCAAAGAACGCGAGAACTATTGCGTCGGAAATATGATTTTGGTTAATTAGATCCTTTTCATTAATTTCTCCTTTTTAAACACAAAAGATATAGCATACCGTTGTTTTAACATTTTAAAGAATATGGATTTAGTAATAGGCATCGATATCGGTGGCACGAATACGGCTCTTGGCGCAGTAAACCGGGAAGGGCATGTGGTTAAGGAAACAAGCCTGCCCACCAATGCGGATAAAAAAGCGGATATCCTGTGTCGGGAGTTATTTCATGTGTGCAGCGGCTGGATTAATGAAAACCCGGACTGGCATCTTAAAGGGATAGGTGTTGGCGCGCCCAATGCCAACTTTTATACGGGATGGGTGAGCAATCCGCCCAATTTAAAATGGGGTACGGTAAACCTGGCCGGCATGCTGAATGATTTATTCAATCTTCCGGTATATATCACCAATGATGCCAATGCCAGCGCACTGGGTGAAATGCTGTTCGGTTCGGCGCGTGGCATGAAGGATTTTATTGTTATTACCCTTGGTACGGGATTAGGCAGTGGTGTGGTGGTGGATGGTAAACTGGTTTATGGCCACAACGGCTTTGCCGGCGAACTGGGACATAATTGCATCGATTTTCACGGGAGACATTGCGCCTGCGGCAATCGCGGTTGCCTGGAAACCTATGTCTCGGCCACCGGTATCGTTCGTTCCGCTATAGAATTATTGGGCAAACGAATACATCCTTCTCCCTTGCGTTCGATCCCCGCCAATGACATAACGGCCGAGATGCTCTATAATCTGGCTCTGGAAAATGACCCCATAGCCATGGAAGCTTTTGATTATACCGCGCATTTATTGGGTGTTTCGTGCGCCAATGTAGCCATGCTTACCGCCCCGGAAGCCTATATTATTACCGGCGGACTGGCCCGCGCCGAAAGTTTGTTTTTTCAAAAAACCAAACAGTACATGGAGCATTATCTTCTGGAAAATTTTCGAAATCAAATACAAATACTACCCTCCGGATTACAGGAAAATCCGGCTATTCTGGGCGCCGCGGCGTTAGCCTGGAATGAAATGAAAGCAAACGGCGAGGACAAGGATTAATGGAAAAACGCATGATCAAAGTGGGATTTCAGGGCGAGAAGGGTGCTTATTCCGAAATGGCGTTGCATCAACTATTCCGCAATCAAAGCGTTGACGCGATACCCTTCCGTACTTCTTATGATGTGGTGGATGCCCTTAAAAAAGGCAGCATTGATGCCGGTTTGTTGCCCATAGATAACAGCATTGTGGGCAATATTACCCATACCTACGATCTGTTGGTGGAAAATCGTCTGACGATTACCAAAGAGATCATCATGCCCATCCATCATAATCTTTTGGTCTATCCCGGTGTAAGCAAAGAGGCCATCCGCTATATCTATTCGCATCCGGCAGCGATTTCGCAGTGTGAGGTCTTTTTACGCGGTTTCCCCGGCGCCGAGATCATTCCCACTTACGATACGGCCGGCAGCGCAAAAATGATTGCCGAAAAGGCCTTAACCGATACCGCCGCCATTGCCGGTGACCGCGCCGCCGAGATTTACGGATTGGAAAAACGTTGTGAACAAATCGAAGATTATCCTCATAATCAAACCCGTTTTGTTTTGATTGCCGCGGAAAAACCGGTTAACAACGGGGACGAAGTGGCTCCCTGGAAGACCACCGTCGTTTTCAATACGCTCGATCAGCCGGGCATGTTGTATCAATGCCTGGGGGTATTGGAAAAATATCATGTGAATATGACCATGCTGACATCCCGCCCTCATAAAACGGAACCGTGGAAATTTAATTTTTTTGTGGAGCTGGACGGCCACGCGGCATCCGATGCCATGCGCAAGGCTTTTGAAGAGATAAAAAAACGCACCGGCTTTTTGCATGTTCTGGGTTCCTATCATCGTTTTGAAGCGGATAAAAGTTTGTACAGTTCCAGTGCGCCGGGAACGGACAAACAGGGCAACAATGCGCCTTTATACAGTTTGCGGGCCCATCCGGAGGCCACGGTTGTAACGGTTAAGGATGTCCGTATTGGTGGCGGTACATTTACCGTCATGGCGGGGCCGTGCAGCGTGGAAGGTCGTCATCAGATGATTGAATCGGCCAAAATTGCCCATGAAAACGGCGCCCACATCCTGCGCGGGGGCGCATTTAAACCCCGTACCAGTCCGTATAGTTTTCAGGGCTTGGGCCTGGAAGGACTCAAACTGTTACGCGAAGCAGGCGACCGTTTTAATATGCCGGTCATTACCGAGGTGATCTCACCGGAAGATGTGGCCCTTGTTGCCGAATATGCCGATGTATTGCAAATCGGCGCCCGCAATATGCAAAACTTTGTATTGTTGCAGGAAGTAGGGCGCTGTAACAAACCGGTTTTCCTTAAACGTGGCATGATGGCCACCGTAAAAGAGTTGTTGCTTTCCGCGGAATATATTCTGGCCAAGGGCAATGATCAGGTGATTTTGTGTGAACGCGGTATTCGCACCTTTGAAACCGCCACGCGCAACACCCTGGATATAAGCGCCATTCCGTTGTTAAAAGAGAAGACCCATTTACCGGTTTTTGTCGATCCCAGTCACGCCACGGGTATTCCAACGCTTATCGAGCCTGTATCCCGTGCGGCGGCGGCCATTGGCGCGGACGGGATAATGGTGGAGGTGCATTTTAATCCGGCTACCGCCCTCAGCGATGCCGACCAGGCCCTGAGTGAACCCCAATTTGCCTCGCTTATGGCCGCCATGAAAAAAATGGGTTTGTTTATGTAAACAGCCTGAATTTTATATCCTTTTCATAGTAAGTTTTCATTTAATCCGTTGGTAACAACGCGTTCCATCCTTTTACACTAATTTGTGTTACGTAAATAGTGTGTCAAACTGTGGCATTTGTTGCAACCGTCTGGATATGGCTTGACTATCTTATCCCCCTTTCACATACGGAGTACGTTTTAATGCGAGTGGCCTTGCTTTCGGATATTCACGGCAATCATATGGCATTGGATGCGGTATTGTACCAGGTGGAAAACGAACGCCCCGATATGATTTTGGTGTTGGGCGATGTGGCCACCATAGGGCCGGAGCCGCGTGCGGTGTTGGAACGATTGCGATCCCTGAATGCACGCTTTATTATGGGAAACCATGACCGTGTATTACTCGATCCGACCCAAAAAAAGGCTATGCGTATCGCGCCTATTCTTTATCCCGATGTCGAGTGGTGCCGCGGACTAATTAGCCGGAAGGACCTGGCATTCATAAACACCTTTGAAGAACGCATCGATATACCACTGGAAGGGAATGATCGTCTGCTGGCCTACCACGGCAGCCCCCGATCCGAGGTGGAAAATATTTATCCCACCAGTGATGACCAGCAGTTAGCCGACCTTTTACCGGATGATGCGACCCGTGTATATTGCGGGGGACATACCCATATTCAAATGGTGCGCAATTATAAAGGAAAATGGCTGGTGAATCCGGGCAGTGTGGGGCAGCCCTTTCATCACACACCCATGAATGGCGAGGCGCCGCTTTTATTACCACATGCCGAATGGGCTCTGTTGGAATGGCGTGCCGGTCATCCGGAAATTCGTCTGATCCGGACATCTTATGATACCGCTGCCTATCGTCGCATATTGCAAGAATCCGAATTGCCCATACGTGAATGGCTGTTGCTGCAATATAAATAAATGCCTGTTTATCGCCGTTCAATACAAATAAAAACCCCGTCACATCAATTGCAACGGGGTTATCTTTTTTATATCTGTACGACTAAAAAATTTAGAAAATATTGAATTTCTTCCGGTTGTCCACAATATCCGCGTTTTCTTTTAATTGTTGATACCATTTGGTAAACACGGCATTACGTTTTTCATTCAGCAGTCTCTGACGGATCAGTTCTTTCTGGGCGTTATAGGCGCTGCTGTCGAAAGCGGTTTTTTCCAGTAATTTTTGGAAGAACATACCCGTATTCGTGTCAATCATGTCGGAAGTCTGACCCGGTTCCAATTTAAATGCGGTGGCGTTGAATTCGGGAATACGTCCCACGCCGGGTACCGTTTCATCCAGGGCAAACATGCGCGTCACGTCATATTTAACAATTTTACCCGTATCCGATTCGGCTATGGCTTTAAAGGCTTTGCCCCTTTTCACATCTCCCTCAAAGCGCCGGGCGTAGGCGCGGGCTTTTTCACGGGCTTTTTCAAATTGTACCTGATTGGTTACCAGAGCTTTAACATCTTCCAAAGGTTTAATACCCGCCGGAACGATTTCCTTTACCATGAAAACGGCGTACGCGTTACCGTTTCGCACCGTGTAAATGGTGGAGACATCACCTTGTTTGGCGCTGAATGCAAAAGCCATGATGGCGGCATTACGGCCGATGCCGGGAATAAACCCGCTTTTTTCTTCAAAATAACCGGTGGTTTTCACCGTGTAACCGTTCGTCCGTACCGTTTCATCCCAACCGTTTGTGCGGGCGTCTTCGGCAAAAAGACGGGCACGGTCTTCCACCTCGGCCAGGGTACTGGGACCGGGTGTGATTTTAATAAGAATGTGGCTGGCTTTCACTTTTTCCACGCCGTCTTCTTTTTTCCGGCCTTCCACTTTAATTAAATGATAACCATATTGCGTTTTAACCGGCCCGACAAGATCGCCCGGTCTGGCGGCAAATGCCGCGTCGGCAAAGGGCTTGACCATCGTTTTATGATCAAACCAGCCCAGATCGCCGCGGTTCTGGCGTACCGTCGGGTCTTCGGAATATTCCAGGGCCAGAACATTAAAATCCTCACCCATGGAAAGCCGTTCTTTTATCTTGTCAAAATCATTAAATACGCTTTGGGAATCGGCATGGGACGGCGTGATGTCAAACATTACATAAGCCAGATTGCGGTTTTCATCACGCTTGTAATCCTCCTGATGCGCCTCATACCAGGATTGGATTTCCTCATCCGAGGCTTTAATGCCCTGTTTAAAACGAGAGGCCAGTACGGCGAGATATTCCACCTTGGCTTTTACATTCTTGGCGATGAAGGCGTTTTTGATTTCACTTTCACTAACACGTACCGTAGCGGTAATCAGCGTTTGTAGTTTTTGAAAAGGAATCTGTTGACGGTAATAGGCTTCAATTTGTCCCCACGGGATATTGGGATTGGACATGGCCGCACGATATTTCTTAGGATCGAATACACCGTTGGTTTGCAATTGGGGATTTTTTTTGAAATCATCCAACGGGTGGTTGATAACCTGATAGACAACTTCGGAATCGCTTACCGTGATGCCGAGCTTTTCCATCTGTTCCTGGAATAAAACACGCTGGACAAACTGTTCCCAAATCTGTTCGCGCAGTTGTTGCGTACGTTGTTCGCTGATTTCACCTTTTGTCCGCGAACGCTCATTCTCAAGAGCCTGGCGGTACATATCCTGAAACTCCTGAATGGATAAGGCTTGACCGTTGACTTCACCGATTGTTGTATCGCCGCCGCCACGGTTCACGTCCGCGCCCCATTCAAATACGATCAATGCCACAAAAGCAAGACCGACAAGAATAAATATCCATTTACTCATCTGGCGCATTTTAGTCATCATAGCGCGTAATTCTCCTTTAATTTCCTGAAAAAGGTCGTCGTTAACTTTGGATAATAGCCCATAAATTTAACCGCTTGCCCTTAGAAGTTCAAATGTTTCTTGGTTTGTCCTTGCAGGATATATCTTCCTTACACTACTTTACTTTTTTTGGAGAATTTATGAATTATCTGTTTGCTGTTTCATTGTTGTGGGCGTTCTCTTTTGGTCTGATCAAAGGTCAGCTCACCGGATTGGATGCCGGCTGGGTTTCCCTGATCCGCTTAACCCTGTCTTTTTTGATTTTTCTGCCGTTTCTTTTTCGCGTCCGACAGGGTCTTTCTCCCAAAATTTTGATACAACTGGCGGGTATTGGTGGCATTCAATTTGGGTTGATGTACATCTTGTATATCCGTTCTTATCATTGGTTGCAGGCCTGGCAGGTTGCCCTGTTTACCGTTTCCACGCCGCTTTATGTGATGATTTTGCATGATGGTGTGAGAAGGCGTTTCCATTTACGCGCCGTACTCGCGGTTGTATTGGTGGTGCTTGCCGCTTCCTGGATAGTGTACCAACCCGACAAGGAATATGTATGGAGTGTCGGGTTTCTCCTGATTCAGGGTGCGAATATCGCCTTTGCCGCCGGGCAGGTGGCCTATAAACTATTTCGTGAAAAACATGATGATATTCCGGATCGGGCCTACATGGCAATTGCTTACGGCGGAGCGGTGGTTATCGCCTTGTTATATGTCGGGGTGACCGGCCCTTTAACCTGGCCCGCGCCCGGCCCGCAACAGATGTTGACTTTGTTGTATCTCGGCGTTGTGGCCACGGGCATCGGTTTTTGGGGGTGGAATAAAGGAGCCGTGCGGGTTAATGGCGCGGTTTTATCGATATTCAATAATCTTAAAATTCCCCTTGCCATTTTGGTTTCCATATTTATTTTTAAGGAAAAAGCGGATTGGTGGCGACTGCTATCGGGCAGCGTGATAATGGGTGTGGCTTTGTATCTTGCTTTAAAACCTGCTGAAAAGAGGGCCTGATGAAAAAATTGAAAGAAAAAAGATCGGCACGGCTCGCGCGATGGATTATGAAGCTGTTTGGCTGGAAAGTCTCATTTACCTTGCCGGAAAGTCCGCGTTATGTGTTACTGGCTGTTCCCCATACATCAAATTGGGACCTGGTGGTTATGTTGCTGGCATCCTATGTCATGGGCATCGAATTGCACTGGGCGGCCAAAGACACACTGTTCAAAGGATGGTTTGGACGATATTTACGATGGCTGGGCGGCATTCCCGTGAACCGTCGTAAACGCACCCGTTTTGTTGATCAGATTGCCGCGGAAATCAACCGTCATAAATCCTTTATTTTTGTCATAGCCCCGGAAGGAACACGCAGCCGGGCCGACTATTGGAAAAGCGGGTTTTACCGCATCGCCCTGAAGGCGGGAGTGCCCATTGCCCTGGGGTATGAAGACTGGGAAAACAAAACTACCGGCATCGGACCTTCTTTTTTACCCACGGGAGATATAGCCGAGGATATGGCCTTAATACGTGATTTTTATAAAGATATGAAAGGGAAAATACCGGAAAATCAGGGACCGGTGTGTTTAAAGGAAGAAATTAATAAAGAATTAAAATAACTTTCGACTATATCTTTCGGAAATAAGATTTGACAACTTACCCCGCAACCATTATTATCATTTAAATTTCCGGAGATATTTATGACTACCCAGGAAGTCTTAAAAAGGTTGTCCGTTCGCCTGCAGCGTTCTTTTCGTGAGACGCGGGACATCTATGCCAACTGCACGCAACTCTTTCGCGATCATCTTAAAGCGGGTAACAGCTTCACCATACCCAACTGGGGCACATTCGGCACCACGCGTCGTGCCGGGCGTCAGGCATATAATCCGCATTATAAAAAAACGATCACCCTGCCGGCCCGGCAAGTGGTTGTTTATAAAAATGCCGCTTCGCTTAAAAAAGCGATAAATGAGGCCCGACATGAACAATAAAATTTCATTTAAAGAATTAGTGCGTGAACTGGCCGGACGCGGTGGTATTTCTCAATCCTTAAGCCGGCGTTTTGTGCAAGAACTGGCGCAGGTGGTTCAGGAAGGTCTGTTGGAAGACGGAGTGGTGCGTTTAAGCGGTCTGGGTACGTTTAAGATAAAGGTAGTGACGGAACGCCGGGGACGCCATCCGCGTACGGGTGCGCCGATTACCATTCCATCACGGAAAAAGGTCCTGTTTAAGCCGGAAAAAGCCCTGCGGGAACTCATTCAAATCGCTTTGGACACACCCGAAAAGAGTATCCGTCCCCACACTTCCGCCCCTGCGGCAAAGGATATAACGCCGCCCACGACCGAAGCCAATCCGTTTGACGCATTTTTAAACGCTTCGTTCATTGATGGCGCCCTGGAAGTGGAACAAACAGAGCCGCCCTATCCGGCGCCAGTGCAACCGCAATCCCAAACGTCCGTGCCAGAACCTCCCGGGGCCGAGACGTCGGCTTCCGCCAAGCCGGTTACCCGGCCCCGACGCCATGTCCGTGAAGAACAAAAAAATCGTAAAGCTCTATATTGGAGCATTGTGGCGCTGTTGATCATTGTACTCTTTTACGGTCGTACTTTGCTGAATGAAGAAGACCAACCGGAAATCGCCCGGACCTTACACCCTGAAAAACCTGTTGCCGAACAGGTGGTGTCCAAAGCGCCGCCCAGAGTGCAAAAAGAGCAATCAAAGCCCACCCGAAAATCCGCGCGTCGTAATTTACGCAGCCATCTTACTCGTCACGGCGAAAGTTTATGGCGCCTTGCTGTCCGGTATTATGATAACGGCTATTTATGGCCGTTGATTTATGAGGCCAATCATCAAAAAATAAAGAATCCGGATTTCCTGGTAAAGGGCAGCACGCTTGTAATTCCCGAATTGGAAGGCAGTGTGTCGCATCCCACACAATCCGATAAGGAAACATTGGCCGCGGCGCATATTCGGGCCTACCGCGCCTACCGTACAAAGCATCATGAAGAAGCCTTAAACCATCTTAAAGTCGCAACCCGGTTTTCTGTGGCCTGGATCAAAGCGCATCTGACCGAAATTGATCCCGTTGACCGTGATCAGCTTTTTGCCGAAAGTTCCAAATTCATAGATTAAAGGAGGGCGCATGGCTCACACCGTACAAACCGCACGGGCCATACTCAGGGAGGCACGAGGTATGCTTATGGAAAAGAGCAATGTGGTGGCCACCGGAATAGGCTATAAAATTGTCAACGGCCGGATGACCGATCAATTATGTGTGGTGTGCTCCGTGGATCGCAAACAGGCTGTTCAAAACATTGCCCTGAAAAATCGTATCCCTATGGAGTTGGACGGTCTGCCCACGGATGTGTTCACAACCGGCCCGTTAACCGTTTTTCAGGATCATAAAAGCCGACAGCGCCCGGCGCCCGGTGGAGTCAGTATCGGGCATTACGCCATTACCGCCGGTACCTTTGGCTGTGTGGTGATGCGCGATGGCAGGCGCCATATCCTATCCAACAACCATGTGTTGGCCAACAGCAATGATGCCCAAATAGGTGATGATATTTTACAACCTGGCCCCACAGATGGCGGATATAGACCCGATGATGTGATCGCCCGCCTTGCGGATTTCATCCCCATCCATTACGACGGCTCCGACATGGGTGGCGACGATGGCGGCGATAGCGGATGTGTTGTGGCCAATACCGCGGCGGGGGCTTTAAATGCTCTTTCCGCCATGGCCGGTCGAAGTTCGCGTTTAAAAGCGGTGTACGAGAAACAAGCCGCCGAAAATCTTGTGGATGCGGCCATTGCCCTGCCCGTTAACGATGGAGATATCAAAGAAGAAATCCTGGAAATAGGTCAAATCAGCGGCGTGGCGGAAGGCGCGTTGAATATGCAAGTTAAAAAAAGCGGGCGCACCACCGGACTGACCAACGGACAGATCATTCAGGTGGATGTGACTTCCCGGGTGAATTATGGTTCCGGGCGTACCGCTACCTTTACCGATCAGCTTATGGCGGGGAACATGAGCGCCGGTGGTGACAGCGGCAGCGCCATCTTAAATGAAGATAACGCCATAGTAGGCCTGCTGTTCGCTGGTAGTTCCAATTCCACCATCATCAACCGTATTCAAAATGTATTTGAATTGCTCAATATCGGATTACCCTGATGGCGGCGCGGGTCGGGCTGGAAAAAGCCAAACACATCAAAAAACAACACCAGGCAGACTGGTTGCGTCACGGTAACGTGGTTTCCATCGGCATTGCCGCCGTGGGTAAAAAAACAGGTATTATTATCGGCGTAAAAAACAACCCCGATGCCCTAAGAGATAAAATTCCGGAAAATATAGACGGTGTGCCTATCCTTATAAAAACCATACGGGAATTAAGGGCATTGTAATATATCCCGGCTGTTGCGATCCGTTCATCCTTTTTTAAAGCTTTGTGTCCGGCGTACCGAAAATGTGGGCAATGAAAAAAGGAAACGATATGGAAACGGTTTCGGTTGAGAACGAACGCCTTGCCCGCCTGGTGGATATGGTGAATGATTCGGATTTATCTTCCATAAAAACCAACATCGTACGGATTATCCGCCAAATAAATAACCCCAAATCAACCGCCCGGGATTTGAAAAAAATCATCCGCATTGATCCGCCCTTAACCGCTAAAGTGTTGCGTGTCGCCAATTCTTCCTTTTACGCCCCGGAAAAACCGATCGAAGACATCGGCAAGGCGGTGATATGGATCGGTTATGACACGGTAAAGGAGCTGGCCTTGCGGCAAAAAGCGTGTAAATTGTTTGATAAAGATGAAATTCTGGAAGGTTATCAACGCAGCGCGTTATGGACCTACAGCGTGGCAACCGCCTATTACAGCCGGTTGATATATTCAAGGGTAACCGGGCAAGACACCGAGGCGGTTTACAGCGCGGGATTGCTTCATAAAATCGGATTAATTGCCGAAGAACAGTTTTTACGCAAAGCGTTTGTAAAAATGTTGCAGGTGATGAATCAAAAAGGCGTGCATCTGATTCATCTTGAAAAAAACTTTTAGGGTTTAATCATGCCGAGTTAGGCGCGGCCATTGCACGAAAATGGCATTTACCCGAAACACTCACCATGTCCATTGCCTACCATACCGAACCGTTTCAGGCCCCGGAAGAATATGTAAAACCGGCCGCGGTTCTGTATATAGCCGCCATGCAGTGTCATTTTGCGGAAATCGGATATTATCAGGCTACGTTGTATGATGATGCGCTCTATAATGCCTGCCTGGAAAAACTGGAACTGGAACCGGATGACATTGAGGAACTGGTTCAGAATAGCCGGGAAGAGCTAAACGCTATTTTGCAACCATGATTTCCGGCGGTCTCTTCGCGCCTTGCTGCAAAATGAAAATTTTTTTTATCTGATATCCACCACCGTTAAATTGCCGTTTTTCACCAACATTACAAAATCATGTCTGATATTCATCGTCTTTTTATAGAAAAAAAGCCCGGCTTCGACCTGGAAGCCCGGGCGTATCTCAATGCCTTTACCTGTTTTTTAACCATTTCCTCCGTTCAATCCGTGCGGCTTTTTTACCGTTATGATGTAAGTGGTGTAACATCGGAAATATTCCACAGAGCCCGTGCAACCATCTTCTCGGACCCTGTTCAGGATCAATGTTATGATGAACAGCCGCCGGATGTGGTGGCGGATATGATACTGGGGATGGAATATCTGCCCGGTCAGTATGATCAACGCGCCGATTCCGCCGAACAGTGTTTGCGCATACTCGACGCCCATAGTGTACCCCATGTGCGTACCGCAAAAATAGTATATATCCGCGGCACATTGTCCGATGAAGATAAAAGGCGCATACGGAACTTTTGCATCAATCCCGTGGATTCCCGCGAGGCCCGTCTTGACAAACCGCCAACACTGGAACAAAAAACCCGTATCCCGCGGCCGGTGCCACAGATTGAGGGATTCATTACGGCGGATAATGAACAACTGTCAAAAATTCATAAGAATCTTGCCTTGGTGATGGATGTGAATGATCTGCTGTTTTGTCAAACCTATTTTCGTGAAACGGCAAAACGAAATCCGACCGTCACGGAGCTGAAAATGCTCGATACTTATTGGTCCGACCACTGTCGCCATACCACATTTCTAACGGAGATTACATCGGTTACTTTTGACGATGTTCCGGAAGTCTTGCCAATAAAGGAAGCTTACCGTTCCTATCTTCACAAGCGGGAAACTTTTTATGAAGGCCGGGAACGACCGGATTGTTTAATGGACCTGGCAACCATAGCCATGAAATCCCTAAAAAGGGAAGGGCGCCTGCCCGAACTGGAATTATCGGATGAAATAAATGCCTGTACCATTCGCATCACGGTTCCGACTTCCACCGGGGATGAAGAATGGCTGGTGTTGTTTAAAAATGAAACCCATAATCACCCCACCGAAATTGAACCGTTTGGCGGGGCGGCCACTTGTCTCGGGGGCGCCATAAGAGACCCGTTGTCCGGACGCGCCTATGTTTACCAGGCTATGCGTATCTCGGGTAGCGCCGATCCGCGGCAACCCATATCCGAAACTTTGCCCGGTAAATTGCCGCAACGGACAATAACAACCCAGGCCGCCAGAGGGTTTTCTTCCTATGGCAATCAAATCGGTTTGAATACGGGGCTGGTGAGGGAAATCTACCATCCCGGATACAGGGCCAAACGCATGGAAGTGGGCGCGGTGATCGGCGCGGTTCCGGCCAGTCAGGTACGGCGCGAAAAACCAACGGAAGGTGACTGGGTGGTCTTACTGGGCGGAGGCACCGGCCGTGATGGAATTGGCGGGGCCACGGGTTCTTCCCGGGCGCATGATGACCGGGCCTTGGAAAACAGCGCCGAAGTTCAAAAAGGGAACGCACCGGAAGAGCGTAAATTACAACGCCTGTTTGCCTGTCCGGAATTTACTCGTTGTATTAAAAAATCAAATGATTTTGGCGCCGGCGGTGTCTCCGTGGCGGTTGGTGAACTGGCGGAAAGTCTGGATATTTTTCTGGATGCATTGCCCAAAAAATATGAAGGACTGGATGGTACGGAACTGGCCCTTTCCGAGTCACAGGAACGGATGGCCATTGTGATCGGGGCAAAAGACTATGAAAAAGTGGCGGCCCTGGCCCGGAAGGAAAACGTTCGGGCTGTGAAAATTGCCCGGGTTACATCCAGTGGTAAATTACGTATGTTTTGGCGTGATCAGACTATCGTTGATATTGACCGCGCCTTCTTGGACAGCAACGGCTTACGACGTAAAAGCCGTGTACATGTCCAGGCGCCGTCGCATCCCAATTATTTTGAACGGGAAGATTTTCTAAAAGCCCCTGATCATCCCCAAAACTGGTATGATGTCCTGACCCGGTTAGACTCCTGTAGTCAGCGTGGACTCATCGAGCAATTTGATAATTCCATAGGTTCATTGAATGTTCTAAGTGCTTTTGGGGGTAAAAATCAGGCCACGCCATCGGAAACCATGGTTTCCCTGTTGCCCTTTACCGATTCTGAGAAAGTGACAGCCATGTCCTGGGGATTCGACCCTTATCTATCGGAATGGTCTCCTTTTCACGGGGGTGCTTACGCCGTGCTCGACTCCGTTGCCAAACAGGTAGCTCTCGGGATCGATTTTGAAACCATATATTTTTCATTTCAGGAATATTTTGAAAAGTTGGGGGATGATCCCAAACGATGGGGTAAGACGTATGCAGCCTTATTGGGCGCCAATCAGGCCCTTGACGCATTGGGGAGGGCGGCTATTGGTGGAAAAGACAGTATGTCCGGTTCATTTAAGAACCTGGATGTGCCGCCTACGCTCATCTCCTTTGCGGTAGGTATCGGAGATGCCCGAATCATTGTGAGTAATGAATTAAAAAAAGCCGGACATGTTCTTGTGTTCTTTCATTGTCCCCTGGATGAGAACCATTTACCTATATGGGAATCCCTGAAAAAAGCGTATAAAACCGTCCACGCTCTGGCCACGCAGGAAAAAGTTTTTGCCTGCCAGGCGATTGACGCCGGCGGGCTGTCCGCGGCATTGATGCGTATGGCGTTTGGCAATCTTGTGGGCATGGAGATCGAGAATCATGCATTGCCATTCTTCATTCCGCTTTACGGTTCCCTGATACTGGAAACCGATGGGGCAACTGCTCAAACACTGGCTCAACGCCATGAAGGCTTTGTGATTTTGGGAAAAACCACAACTCATAAGGAAATACAAATATCCGGCCAGCGTATCGATCTTGTAAAAGCCCTGAATATTTGGGAAGAACCCTTGGAATCCATTTTTCCCACCCGTCATCGGGAACGTGGGGACATGGAAATCCCCCCGTCTGCCCAGCCGGACATACATATACATTCATCACAATCAGGGCGGCCGCGGGTAGTATTACCTGTTTTTCCGGGCACCAATTGTGAATATGACAGTGAACGGGCCTGGAAGAAAGCCGGGGCCGTAACATCGGTCTTTTTGTTCCGCACCCTCGACGAAGAATCCCTGCAACAATCCCTTACGGGATTGGCCGAAGAAATCCGTAAAAGCCAGATAATAATGCTGCCCGGCGGTTTCAGCGCCGGTGACGAGCCGGAAGGATCGGGGAAATATATTGCCACGGTTTTCCGGAATCCTGTCATCAGGGATGCCGTAATGGAGTTGTTGACGCAACGGGATGGGTTAATTTTGGGGATTTGTAACGGATTTCAGGCCTTGGTACGATTGGGGTTGTTGCCGTATGGACACATTCTGGATCAATTGCCTGAAGAAGCGCCCACACTGGCTTTTAACAGGTTGAACCGGCATCATGCTACCTATGTGACTACCCGGGTTTTACGTAACGATACACCCTGGACCAGCGGTTTGGATACGGAGACGTTATATCGTATTCCCATCTCAAACGGAGAAGGGCGCTTTTATGCGCAAGAGAAAATGCTAAAAGAGATCATCGATCGTAAACAGGTGATCACACAATATGTGGATGATGCCGGGCATCCTTCTATGCACTGGAAATATAATCCTTCCGGTTCCCTGGCCGCCATCGAGGGGATTGTGAGCCCCGATGGACGCGTGTTGGGTAAAATGGGGCATTCGGAGCGTAGCGGAGACTTTGTGGCTAAAAATATTCCGGATAAACCGTTTCAGGATATTTTTAGTTGCGCCACGCGTTATTTTGGGTAAAAAAAAACCCCGGTTTATGACCGGGGTTCTCTTCGGGCGTCAGTTAACTAAGGAAGTAAACTTTGTGCTTTTTGCATTAATTCGGCAACGCTGAATGAAAGCGGTGCAACATCAACGCCATTATATTTTAAAGTACCGCTGATGGTATCTTCTCCGTTCGCGGAAAGGTCAGCCGTCCAAGGCAACATTTCAAAATGTAATGTGCCGTACAATTGAGCGGATGTACCGTCCATGCTGATCAGCAACTCTTCTACATTCATATTAACTTTTGTTTCAAAACGTACAAGTGTATTGTTGTAGGTGCCGCTATTGTCAGTGTAATAACCATCCCAAGTGGTGTGGTAGTTGGCATCACCGGAAAATAAATAACCATCGGGAGTTATAATCGCGATGCCGGGGTTGGCTTCGGTTGACATATTGTGATCCCATGATGTGCCGGTGGGTTCATCATTCACATAACCCCATTTACCAAATGTCAGATAATAAAAGTAAATTCCAATGGCATTGTCTGGCTTTTTAACTACATTACCCTGGGCGTCGATATGTTGTTGGCCGCGTTTGTAATGACCGTAAAAAGCATCCGGGTAAGCGGCATTTTCCAGATCATCTTCCCAGGTATGCCACATGGTTTCCGGATTCCAACGATATACTTTGTCCGGATTGGCCGACTTTTGTAATGAAGGTTTGTTCTCGTCAGCTTTCAAGCTTTGATAGTCTGTGATCACCTTAGTTTGCATGTTGATAGCCAGAGCCGCAACGTTTTCAACTTCACTGGAAATAACTTCCTGAGTCGGTTCCAAAACAACCGGTTCAACTTTGTCTTTTCCCGGGTCGGCGGCGTTTTCACAACTCCACAATGCCATCGAGCCTACAATAATACCTGATAATAATACTTTCCTGGTATTCATAATACTCTCCTTAGTTTACTAAATAGTTACCCTAATTAACTGATGTGAAAAAATTACCAAAATTTGAATAACCGTGTGTGATATATCATCAATCCTTCAAAATAGTATTAAAGAATTATAAGCGAAACTGGTAAGATCGCGGGTTATTGGATATGGTTGCCATTCATGGATACGGATGTCTTTTTTCGGTAATGAGCCGGAATGCGTGACTTGGGAAGGACAACTTCATGCGGACCGATCACAGCTCCCTCGCCGATTTCCACATCGCCCATAACCGTGCATTTCAGACCAAGCGTTGCTCCCTTTTTAATTTTTACAGGTGCAATAACTAAAAATCCTTTCGCGGCATAATGACAAATAATATGCGCCGAACCGCCAATGGTTACTTTATCTTCCAGTTCGATTAAAGCCGCATCGGAGATATTTGTGGTGTTAATATGCACGCCTTTGCCAATCTTCATGCCCATCATTTTGTAAAATAAGGTATTAATCGGTGTTGGCGTTACAAATTCCAGAAATGTATAACGCACCAGATAGATCAAAGCGTTATGCACATACCAGGGAACACTTGCCCAGGAATAATAAGGCCCCCGGAAAGGCTTGAGTCTAAACGGTAAAATAAAATTAAAAAAAGGTGTTACAAAAATCACGGTAAATCCGTAAAGCATGTATCCCGCTACTATTCCAACCCCCATCATGATGTGTTGCATCAAACCGGGCCAGGCCTGACTGATGCTGTTTAACCATTCAAACAGATAGATGCCCGGAACCAGAGAAATACCCATAATCAGGACGGCTAAGGCATAAATGGGTAAAAGTGCCAGTAGAAAGGTTGCCGTTTTGAAATTCCTTAATGTAACTTCAAAAAGTCCTTTAAAACCCTTTAATTGCGTTTTTTTAGTATCCACGTCCACACGTTTAGAGCGAGTCGGATTCATATTTTCTCCTAGAAGTGGTAAAAAGCGTGCAATTTACTTGACTCTGAGATAAACCTGAAATAGCATCAGTTTAGAGTTTCAGGATAAAGGTATATGGGTTACATAGT
>RFFS01000185.1 GCA_003696775.1 Calditrichota bacterium | reverse complement strand
TTGATGGATGACGGCAAAAAAGAAAAAGCCGCCGCGCTTTTGGCCACATCGGGAAACCGTTTTGCGGACGGGCCGCCGGCCGTTTTTTTCAATCGGCTTCAAAATCGTTTGGCCGGACGTAAAACCAACAACTGGCAAATCGCGTTGCTGTTGCCCTTTAGCGGTGAAAATGGTGTCATCGGAAAGGCCATCGAAAAAGGGGCCCGATTGGTGGTGGACGCCTATAACAAACAGCACGAAAAAAAAATCACACTCAAAAAATATGATTATAAGGGACAGCTCATCACCGCGCTGGAACACATACGCGCCATCGCCGATGATCCCAATACCCTGTTGGTGTTCGGCCCGCTGGAAAACGATATCAGCGCCGCCTGCGCCGCGGTGAGCGCGTACGAGGGGCTGACCATGGTCAGCCCCACAGCTACGGAACCGGCCATCACCCGCTTAAGCGCCCACAGTGTGCTGCTTTCGCCCACGCTGGAAACACGCGCCCGTGTGCTGGCCTCCTTCGCCGCCGATTCCCTGCATCTGAAACGACTGGCCGCGCTGACCCCGCTTGATGATTATTTCATTCGTATGGAAGAGACCTTTAAGAAAACCCTGATGGCTCATGCCGCCACACTCTCCGCGGAAGAATGGTATGTGCCGGGCGATCAATCTTTTAAAAAACAATTTCGTATCCTGAAGCGCATCGGGCTTAAAATGAGTTTTGCCGATTCCGTCCGTACAATCGATTCCACCCTCACCGATCATGCGGTTGATTCTCTTTACCGCGTCTATCGCAAAGCCAGGCTGGAAGAATTGAAGGAAACGAAAACCAAAGTCGATTCCGTGGACATACCGGTACACGCCTTTGATGGTATGTTTCTGCCGGTTTATAAGGAAGATATCGGCCTGATGGCCGCGCAATACGCCTTTGCCAATTTTCAGACCCAGGTATTGGGCAACGCCGACTGGTATGACCTGCGCGCTCTGAAAAAAAGTCGAAATTACATCAATGGTCTGGTATTTGTAAGCGACGGCTATCTGAACGAAGACGATTGGAATTACCGTCGTTTTCGTAACCGTTTTAGGGAACAATTTAAGGAAACGCCTGATCTCTATGCGTTAATAGCCTATGATAGTTTCAGTTTTTTAACGCGCGTTTTTTCCGATGAATCCGCCGTGACCCGCGCCACCATTACCGAAGCCCTGACCCGTCAGCCGCTTTATCAGGGAATTTATCGTCGTTTTCACATAGACGGTTCACGTGGAAACCGCGCCGTTAATATTCTGAAGTATGTTTACGGCCAATTGATACCGCTTAAATGATGCTGGCTCCCCGTCGTTATGCCATTTTTGAGAAAGCACCGCTTATCCAGGCACTTTCCACCCGTCCCGGAGGTGTGTCGGCGCCTCCGTATCATCATCTTAATCTCGGATTGCGAACCGGCGATGACCCCGAAAATGTATGGGCCAACCGCCGTAAATTTTTTAATCACTTCGGTCTGGATATTGAGCGTGCCGTGTGGCCTTCCCAGGTGCATAAGGATTATATCCATGTGGCGTTGGAACCCGGTGTGATCATCGATTGCGACGCGGTGATTACCCGCGTGTCCGGATTAACCTTAACCGTGCAGGCCGCCGATTGCGCGCCGGTATTCATTTATGATCCGCGTAACCATGCCTGTGGCGTGGTGCATTCCGGCTGGCGCGGTACTGTCAAACAGATTGTGTACAAAACCATCCGACGTATGCAAAAGGTGTTTGGCAGCGCGCCCGAAACACTGTTGGTGGCCGTCGGCGCCGCAATACGTCAGCCGCATTACCAGGTGGATGAAACCACAGCCGCCCATTTTGATGGGGCTTTTTTAGAGGAAGACGGGTCCGGCCATTATTTACTGGATGTTACCGGCGCCATCGTCCGTCAACTGCAAAATGCCGGTGTTGACCCTGTCCATATCGAAGTGGATCCATTATCGACTTATGATCATCCGGACTTATTCTATTCTTATCGCAGGGATGGTTCCAAAAGCGGACGGATGATGGGACTGCTGTGTTTATTGTAAACGCCGCTTATTTTACCCGGTAAATTTTATACAAAGCGTAACCGCCGACCACACTCAGAAAGAAAAAAACACCCGCCCATATCCATTGCTGATACAAAGCCTTGCCCGTGGCGAATAAAAATGCGTAAGTGGCAAATGTCCCGCACACCATCAACAATATACCACGGGGCACACCCCAGTCGCCCTCTTTGTAATCCGTCAAACGACCGGCGGCCTGTTCCTTCCTCAGAAACGCGCGCCAGCCCGGACCGCCGGGATGGACTTTTTGGTAAAAGGCGCGTAAGGTGGCCTCGTCCGAAGGCGATGTGAACCAGGTGACGGCGAGCCAGGCCAGTGTGGTTATGGCCACACCCGTTACCAGTTGAAAGGAAGAAGAAGGGGACGCGCCAAAGAGCGCCGGATGACCAAACTGAAAGTAGAGTGCTACGATAAAGGAGACCACCATAGCGGTCAGCTCGCTAAAGGGATTGATGCGCCACCAAAACCAGCGTAAAATAAATAAGAGACCGGTACCGGCGCCCACCTGAAGCAGAATGTTAAAAGCCTGCAGGGCGTTGCTTAACAGTAAAGCCAGAGCCCCCGCCGCCACCATCAATAAAAGCGTGCTCCAACGACCCACGGCAACCAGTTTTTTTTCCGAAGCTTCCGGATGGATGAAACGCTTGTAAAAATCATTTACCACATAAGAAGAACCCCAGTTCAGGTGGGTGGATATGGTGGACATGTAAGCGGCGATCAGCGAGGCCACCACCATGCCAAGCAATCCGGCGGGCAAAAAGGTTAACATGGCCGGATAGGCCAAATCATTTTGGACAACCTGTGTTTCCATTTGGGGGAAAGCCCGGGTCAGAGCCTGCAAATCCGGGAAAACAATAACGGAGGCCAAAGCGATTAAAATCCACGGCCAGGGCCGCAGGGCGTAATGCGCGATGTTAAAGAAGAACGTGGCGCCCACGGCGTGTTCTTCATTTTTAGCCGATAGCATGCGCTGGGCGATATACCCGCCACCGCCCGGTTCGGCGCCCGGATACCAGACACTCCACCACTGTACGGCAAAGGGTAACACCAATAAGGTGATCCAGGCGTCGGTATGGTTGATATCGGGGATAAAATTCAGTTTAGGGACCACATCCGGATGGTGAATCAATCCCTGCAAACCGCCCACTTGTGGCAGATTGACCACCACATACGCCGCGCCAATGGAGCCGGCCATGGCGATAACAAATTGAAAAAAATCGGTGATCAGCACGCCGCGTAAACCACCCAGCATGCTGTAAAGCACGGTAACACCGGAGGCGATCAGGATGGTTTCCAGAGCGGAAAGCCCCAGCATGATCCCGCCGATCTTTATGGCCGCCAAAGAGACCGAGGCCATGATCAGGATGTTAAAAAAGACACCGAGATACAACGCGCGGAATCCTCTTAAAAAGGCCGCGGCTTTACCGGAGTAGCGCAATTCATAAAATTCGATATCGGTCAGCACTTCCGAACGACGCCATAAACGAGCATAAACAAACACCGTTAACATGCCGGTGAGTAAAAAAGCCCACCACAACCAGTTGCCGGCCACGCCGTGGTTGCGCACTATGTCTGTTACTAGGTTAGGCGTATCGGCCGAAAAGGTGGTGGCCACCATGGAAACACCCAACAGCCACCAGGGCATATTGCGCCCGGAAAGAAAAAACTCACTGCTGTCGCGCCCGGCCTGCCGGGCTACCATCAGACCGATGAACAGGGAAATGAGAAAAAACGCGCCGATAATCAACCAGTCGATTGTTGCCAGTGTCATCTATTGCTCCGTCGTGCCAAATGGATTATTCATAAGCATGTCCATGTTCTGTTCTTTAAAGCCGGCCGGGGGATTAAAATCGGTTTCGGAAAAAGATTTTTGTGTTACGGATGTGATTTCGGACAGTGTGACAAATCCCTGTCCCACCTGTTTGTTAACCACCGGCCAGCCGGAGGGTATCTGTTCCATGACAAGGTCTTTTTTGCGATCCAATGCGCTGAACAGACGTATTAATTGTTCAAAAGCTTTTCGTACAAAGGGTTTTTCTTCGGTTATCCAGTATTGTTCCAGCTTATTGTCTTCCTTTATCCGGTATTCCACGCAGTGAAATCCGTTGATGTTACGGTCGCGGCCTGTTTTTTTTACAACCGGCGGGGATTCCTTACGCATGCCCAGCATCTTTTCCATTTGCGCCCGTGATTCAGGCGGTAAATTTTTCATCATGGCTTTCATCTGTTCGCTGCGTCCCGCCAAAGCCGATTTCATACGGGCCTGCATCTGTTTCATTTTATTCATGTCGATGGTCATATACTGCCTGGCGCCCCACCTTACCACATAAGCCCGGGCGGACGCCCCGTCATAATGCATCAGATAGGAAAGCTTTTCGCCTTTTTCCGTCATATCCATGCGAAATTTACCAGGGATAAAACGGATAATCTGTTTTGATACAGGCGCTCCGTTTTGGGAGTGCGCCAGGTTGGCTCGCACATCGTCCAATGACCGATCCGCCAGATAGGCCATTATTTTTTCCGGTGTTGAACCGCCCGCCTCGTGTTGAAAGGCTTCACTTTTAATGGTTAAACTGTTTTGGATTAATTCAAAACTTTGCGCCCAAATAAGGCCTGTGCCGACAATCAGCAGGAAAAAAACATTTTTCATTCTTCATGACCACCTATGTTTTCAAAATTGTTTAACATATCTTCCGCGCGTTCTAAATTTTCGACGAACGTTTTCAGATTTTTTAAACCCCTTTCCATCTCCGGGCCCAAAATGCTTTCATATCTCAAATTCATAAAACGCATCAAATAGCCGTCGGTAACGGTGTGGTAGGTCCAGGTTACCCTGGATTTTTCTTCACTTAGCGAATCGATTTGCCACAGGTCGTCGGCGTTGGCCACCCATGGTTTGTAAAATGACAGCTTCCCTTTTATGTAGCTGTTGGGGCGGATTTCGGCGAGAGTGAGGCTGCCTTGTCCTACCGTGTCACCGTTCCAGCTCCATGTGGAACCCACGTCACCCGGTTCGCCATCTATTGTGTATTCGGCGTCTTTGTCAGCCCGCGTCCACGGTATCCATTCCGGATACAGGTCATAATTCTTAATAACAGTAAAAACCACTTCGGGAGATTGTTGGATCTCTATGCTGCGGGACACGTTGACTTCCGGGTCTATAAATAACGGAACTACCGCCACAATACCCAATAACACGGCGATAAAAACGACGATGCCGATCAGTGTCTTCATAATTGCCTCCGGTACTAATTTTAAAGAGTAAAAAATATATATGTTTTTGATATAAAATGAAAAGAATCGGCTAAAATTAACGCTAAACAAGGATCGATATTCATTAAACGGAAAAATGCTTCGATTATGTATAAAAAAGTAATAGCAGGAGTTATGATATGGAGAAAAAAGAACTTTATCATCTGCTTAAGAAAGAGAATGTTAAAGCTTTCAATCAGGCGGTTAAGGGGTTAACGGAATATGATTTGCAGAATGTGAATCTGCGCGGGCGCAATTTAATCGGCGCGAACCTGAAATACGCCGATTTACGGGGCGCTTATCTCGCCAACACCAATTTAAAAGGGGTCAATATGAGCTTTGCCCGACTGGAAGGCGCCAGCATGCACCGGGCGCGCATCAGCGGAACCTATTTTCCCAAAAATGTCAGCGCCAGCGAAATCCTTAATTCCGTTAATTACGGCACGCGCATACGCACCGCGGACGACGATGTGCATGAAAGCGATGCCCTGTTCACTACCGAGTTATAAGTTTTTGTCTTCAAAAAGGCACCATTGGACAACCGGACAGGCGGCACAATTCGGTTTCCGTGCCTTACATACATTCCGGCCGTGCCAGATCAGCCAGTGATGCGCGCTTGACCATTCTTCCCTGGGAATATTGCGCATCAATTGTTTTTCCGTATCCAGAACATTATCGGCCCGGGCCAGACCCAAACGGTTACTCACCCGGAAAACATGCGTATCCACGGCGATAGCCGGGACATTTTTGGCGATGCTTAACACCACGTTGGCGGTTTTGCGCCCCACGCCGGGCAATTGGACCAATTCCTCACGGGTTTCCGGAATGTCCCCGTTATAGCGTTCCGCCAGTATTTTGCTGGTAGCGGCAATGTTTTTGGCTTTAGTACGGTACAGTCCCACTGTTTTGATGTAAGACTCGATTTCCTCAACGGATAGGCGCGCGACATCCGCCGCGGTGGGATGATCCCCGAAAAATTTTTGATTGACAATGTTTACCCGTTTGTCGGTGCTTTGCGCGGCCATCAGGGTGGCAATCAACAATTGAAAGGGGCTGTCATAATGGAGGGCGGTACCCGTATTACCGTACGTTTTTTTTAATGTGTTTAAAATATGGCGTATGCGGTCTTTTTCTTTCATCATTATTCTTTGAATTTATGGCTTCCAATGTCTAAAATAACATTTTTATCGTATCCCATCAAAAACGATCCCTAATTTATGGAGACAACCGTGCAGGAAGAAAAATTAACACGTCCTGTCGCGCCGGAACTGGACGCCATCCTCGGTAAAAAATTTCCGGTATTGGACGATGGCTTTATCCGCGTTGTGGATTATATGGGTAATGACGACGCCATTGTGCAGGCGGCCCGGGTGAGTTATGGCGCCGGTACTAAAAAAGTAAGTGAAGACCGAGGTCTGATCCGCTATTTGATGCGTCATTTACATACCACGCCTTTTGAAATGTGCGACATAAAATTGCACATCCGTATTCCCATGGATGCCTGGCGGCAATGGATACGGCACCGCACGGCTTCGGTGAATGAATATAGCACGCGCTATTCCATTGCCATCGATTCCATATATGAAACTGACCCGGGCGCCTGGCGTAAGCAGTCATCTTCCAACAAACAGGGTAGTGAAGGGTATTTTGACGCGGCCACCGGCGCATCATTCAGCCGGGAGGAAAAAGAACTGCACGAAACCATCCGCGCGGTTTATAAAAAACGGCTGGATCAGGGAATGGCCCGCGAACAGGCCCGTAAAGACCTGCCGTTGGCCACCTATACGGAAGCCTATTGGAAAATCAATCTGCATAACCTGCTTCACTTTCTCGCCTTGCGCATGGATAGTCATGCCCAGTATGAAATCCGCGCCTATGCCCGGACATTGGGCCATGAAATTGTCAAACGCTGGGTGCCCCTGGCGTGGGAAGCCTTTATGGATTACCGTTACAACGCGCAACGTCTTTCGGCGCTCGAGCGGGAAATCATCCGGCTTATTGCCGGCGGCAAGGACGACCAGGCGATAGAGGCAATGGAAAAACGCGGCCTGTTAAAATACAGGGACGGCAAATTATTGCGAAACCGTGAACGTCTGGAACTGGAAGAAAAGCTGCGCGATTTGAATATGTCCGTACCCTGGAAATCCTGAAAAAAGGATATCAGACCGTTATCCGTCCCTCTTGGTTGATTTTAAAGCCGTCTATGTCTATTTTTACACTCGCATATTGAATATTGGAGGCCCACATGCGCAATCGTCATAAAAAACATTACCTTAAGCCGACTTCGGTCAGGGATGGAAGACGCCGGTATTTCTTGAATTTTTTCAAATCGAAAAAGAAAGTGGATGTGCGTCCCGGCGCCATGACGCCGGAAGAACTTAAAGCCCGGGTAGAGGCCATCGGCAAAGGCAAAAAGGTGAATATCACCCGGGTGGAATATGACGGGACACCGGAAGATAAGCCGATCACGGTGAAAATTGTTGATATCCGTGATGAGTATTTCACCGGCAAGGTGGTCAATCTGGAGCGCAACATCAAAGAAGACCTGGACGAAAAGCTTGTTTTTGTGAAAGGCGGCGGCGGAACCATCGACTTTTATTTTTCCGACGGTGATGTGAAAAGTGTGGAAGAAGATATCGACGAAATTATACTGGATGAAAAAAACACCGATGAACTGCTGGAAATCCTCGATGCCCTGGACCTTAACGAGTCGGTATTAATCAGCTACTACGATAAAAATAAGGGCGGTGTGATCTACGGGTCTGGTATTCTTACGGAAAAAAATGTGGAAACCAAAACATTTAAAGTGCAACTAAAACTGATCAACGACATCGAACTGGATGTTCCCAAAGAGGTTGAATTGAATCTGGATACCGACACGGTTCTTGATCTGGAAGTTGTCATCTGACAAAACATATCCGTAAACCATTCAATGCTTGACGGGAATCCTGTCAGGCATTTTTTTTTACTAAAAAGGAGTAAAGCGCATGCCCACTCAACAAGAGGTTATTGACAAGCTAAAAACCATTAACTATCCCGGATTCAGTCGGGATATCGTTTCGTTTGGTATTGTGAATGATGTACAGATAAGCGACACCAAAATTACGGTGGTCCTGGTCCTCAAAACACCGGACAGTAAAATCATCGACGCGTTGAATCATGCCGTTCAGGCCACGCTTAAAGAAGCGTATCCCGATATGACCATCGATCCGAAAGTGAATGTTCAGCAACCCAGGCAGGCGCAACAGGCACCCCAGCAGGTCTCTTACCTGAATAATGTTAAATATAAAGTCGCCGTGGCCAGCGGTAAGGGCGGCGTGGGTAAATCCACCGTGGCCGTAAACCTGGCTGTGGCCCTGGCCCAACAAGGTATGAAAGTCGGTTTGTTGGATGCCGATATTTACGGCCCGAGTATTCCGTTGATGCTCGGTGTGCAGGTGCAGCCCGCCTTTGACGGTAAACGGTTGATACCGATTGAGAAATACGGTGTTAAACTGATGTCGCTCGGTTTTTTAGTGGATTCCAACGATCCCGTGATATGGCGCGGTTCGCTGGTTACGCGTGCTTTGCAGCAATTGATGACCGACGTGGATTGGGACGGCCTGGATGTTATTTTATTTGATATGCCGCCGGGAACCGGGGACGCCCAGCTCACGCTATCGCAAAGTGTGGCGCTTGACGGGGCGGTTATCGTTTCCACGCCTCAGGATGTCGCCTTGTTGGATGCCGTCAAAGGGGTGCAGATGTTCCGCAAAGTGAATGTACCTATAATGGGGATTATCGAAAATATGAGTTATTTTGCCTGTCCCCATTGCGGCGGTCGGACGGATATATTTGCCCATGGCGGGGTGGAAAGAGAGTGTAAGCGGATTGGAACGGATTTACTGGGCGAAGTACCCCTGGATGCGGATATACGCATCGGTGGTGATAAAGGTGAACCGATCGTCGCCGGCCGGCCCGGCTCGCCTCAGGCACAGGCTTTTAAGGAAATTGCCGAAAAAATACGCCAACATCTGACCGGAAACTGATCACCGGATAATCTTATTTTAACCCTCTGAAAAATAATTATTTCAGAGGGTTTTTTTTTTGAGCCGGCCTTTTTATTTAATGAACCGGCCTCTTTTTTCTAAATCAGCGAATCAAATCGGCCGATAAATAAGATTACCATCAAAACAACGGGAGGTGTCGATGGAAACGGAAAGGCAAAATTATTTTACCATTACGGAAGCCGCCAATCGTCTGGCCATCAGCAAGGATTTAGTGGATAAATTTATCAAACGCGGTTGGATAATACCTGTGGAAGAAGGAAAACGGCGCAAGTTAACTCCGTATGCCTTACGCCGTTTGAATCAAATAGTAGCTTTGTACGAGCAGTCTTGCTCGTTTGAAAAAATCGAGAATTATTTAAACCATTAAAGCGCGGCCATTTTTTTTCGGGCCAGCGCCACGTAGCGGCTGTTGGGGTAATCAGCGATCAGTCGCTCGAACTCTTCACGCGCCTTGGTTTTATCACCCTTCATAACATAACATAAACCCAGTTTGTATTGCGCGTCGGCATTTTTATTGGATTTGGGAAAGGTGAAAACCTTTTCAAAAGAGATGATGGCGGCGTCATAACGATGCAACATAAACTGGCTTTCGCCTATCCAGTACTGGGCATTGTCGGCCAGCGGATGGGAAGAGCTTGTGGCCAGCAAAGACTCAAAAAGTTCGATGGCCTGTTGATAGTTGCGGTTCTCAAATGCATTGCGGGCTTCTTCGTAACGCGATGAATATTCTTCCATGGAAATGGCGCCGACACCACCCGAAACACCTCCGTAGGAGGGTGAATTACTCTTTTTACTTAATTCATCTTCTTTAACACTTAATTCCGCGCTGAGGTTGGCGATGGTGTTGTCTTTTTCTTTAAGCTGCTTTTTAAGCTTTTTAATTTCTTTTTCGTATTTTTTCTTTTCCGCCGCACTCATGCCGCTCATTTGCCCGGCCGGAATGGACTCGTTGGTGTCCAGCAGGTTCAGCTTTTCGCCCTCATCTTCATTTTGAGTACGGGCAGCCGGTTTTTCTTCTTCCGCTTGCTTTTTTTGGGGCTCTTCGGCGGCGGTATCGTCTTGTTGGGCCTGATTTTGACCGCCATTGTCATCGGATGATATGCCCAGCAGGGCCTCGATATCATCCAGTTCCTTTTGTTGTTGTTCTTCCTCGCTATAACCGCCTTCTTCATCATTCTGATCCGATGATCCGGCGCATTGCCAAAGTACCAAAGAGAACATCATCAGGATAAATAATTGGGTATAAAATTTCATTTTTAATTTGCCTCCTGTTGCCTGAGCATTAAAAAAATATTATCACACAATACATAAATCAATCTTTTAATTCAAATATTATTAAACAGTTACACCATATAGCGGTTATGGGACAGGTTTTGCGCTACTCCCAGCATCAACATGATGGAAATCATGAATGATCCGCCGTAGCTGAGCAAGGGCAGGGGCAAGCCCGTAACCGGCGCCATGCCCACGGTCATGCCGATGTTGACAAACACGTGAAAGAACAAAACGGCCGTGATGCCCATCAGGGTAACGCTGGCATAACGGGCTTTGACCGTTGTGGCCAGATTAATCAGATAAATCAGCATCAACAGAAAGAGCATAAGCACAACCGTTACACCCACAAAACCCCATTCCTCGGCAATGACGGAAAAAATAAAGTCCGTGTGTTGCGCCGGTAAAAATTTCAGGTGTGTTTGCGTGCCGTTTAAAAAGCCCTTGCCCCACAAACCACCGGAACCGATGGCAACCTGACTTTGAATGATCTGATATCCCGCGCCACGCGGATCATGCTCCGGATTGATGAATGTGATGATGCGGTTCTTTTGATAATCATGCAGTTGATCCCACAGATAGGGCGTGGCAAAACCGATACCAATATGTATCGCCACAATACTGATCAAAAGCAACCATTTCTTTCGGCTTATATAGAGAAATCCTGAGATCAATAACAGCCAAATTGTCAGGGCCAGGTAATTAAAAGAAAGCAACATGGTAAAGAGTGGTGTAATCATTAAAAATAAGGCGAATCCGTTTAAACCGGCCCAATACATCAAAGGCAGGTAAATAGCCAAAAAGACCAATGATGTCCCCAAATCCGGTTGTTTGACAATTAAAACGAAAGGGATGAAAATGATGAGGGAGACCACGGCAAAGTATTTCCAGCGGTTGACATTGACTTCCCTGTTGGAAAGATAACGGGCTACGGCCATAACGGTGGCCAGTTTCGCCAGTTCGGAAGGTTGTATTTTTATCGGACCGACCGCCAGCCAGCGTTCCGCGCCAAACCCCTTGACACCGATGAAGGGAACCAAAAGCAGGAGTAATATGGACAGGGCATAAAAAACATAAGAAGCCCGTTCCAGAAAGCGGTAGGAAATAAAGGGCATCAGCAGCATAATGATCATGCCCGCTATCGCGTAGCCGAGCTGGCGCTGAAAAAAGATACTGGCACTACCCGTGGAATGGGTTGCGCTGTACACGGCGGTAAGACCAATGCTTGTCAGGATGACGACCAAAACGGTAATGATAGGATCGATACGGAATTTCATCTTACAAAGTATCCTCTAAGGCGGGTAAAACCGGTAAAAGAGCGGGTAATTCCAGCGGCGCGATCACACTGTCCACGGGTGCGACTTCTTCCGGTGTTTTTTTTCTGATAACCGGGCGCGGAATCAGCCGGTTAAAAAAGTACATTTCCATGAATTTTCGGGCAACAGGCGCGGCATGTGCCCCGCCGCCGCCACCGTTTTCTATGATAACGGACACGGCCACCTCAGGCATATCAAACGGGGCAAAAGCGATAAACCAGGCGTGGGGATCGCCATGCGGATTTTGGGCGGTTCCTGTTTTGCCGGCCATTTCGATGCCGGGCACCTTACCCAGCCAGCCGGTGCCACCATCCACCACGCGCCGCATCCCCTCACGCACCACGTCGTAATTTCCCGCCTCTATCCCGTTTATAAAATGGGGTTCCGCCGGATAGGGATTGTTTTGGCCGTTTTGATAATTGTACAGATGATCCAGAAAATGGGGGGTGTAATAGGTGCCTCTGTTGGCCAGAATCATGGCAAACTGAGCCATTTGCAGAGGCGTGACCAGCAATTCACCCTGACCAATGGCTAAATTAGCCAGATTACCCTTGGTCCAGCCGCCCTCGCCATAGCGCCTGTTGAACCAGGCGACGCTGGGCACCAGCCCGGCCGATTCATTGGGAAGATCGATACCCGTTGGTCGTCCGAATCCGAATAAAGTACTGTATTTTTCCCAGATATTGAGCCCTATCTTCAGGCCGAGCTTATAAAAATAGACATTACAGGAGCCCCGGATGGCGCCATAAAGATCGATGGTACCGTGACCGGCTGCGTTCCAGCAGTGGATGGTGCGCCGGCCCAGCTTAAAATATCCGGGGCAGGTTACTTTCCAGTCCGGAGTAATCAGCCCCTCTTGCAAAGCGGCCAGGGCGGTAACGATTTTATAAGTGGACCCTGGGGGATAAACACTTTGGATGGCCCGGCTGTACAGGGGATGACCCGGGTCATTCAGCAGGCGGTTCCATGTATCACTGTCTATCTTGCCGGCTAACAGCCGCGGATCGTAATCCGGCTTGCTTACCATGGCCAGGATGCCGCCGTTACGGGTGTCGATGGCCACAAGCGAACCGCGCATGCCTTCCATGAGCGACTCGGCAAAAGCCTGTAGCTTGTAATGCATGGTCAGGTAAACATCCTGTCCGTGCCGCGCCGGTATATTAAAGGCATCGTTATACGGGCCCAGTTCCCGGCCGGATGCATCCACCAAAGTATAAGAAACCCCGGGCGTGCCGCGCATTTCCAGGTCGTATTGCTTTTCCAGAGCCGATTTGCCCACTAAATCGCCGCTTTCATACAACGGTTGTTCTTTTTGTTCTTTCGGACTCACCTCGCCGATGGCGCCGAATATATGGGGCGAAAAGACCGAGTCCCTGTAAAAGCGCTTCGGTTCCAACAGAGTAATCACTCCCGGAAAAGCGAGGCGGTTTTCTTCCAGGAAGATACGCGACGTGTCGGGCACATCACGGGCAATGGTTACCGGTCTGAATCCGTTTCGTTTTCGGATTTTGGCCTTTACTTTTTCCGGGTTAAGCCGCAATAACCGGACAACGGAATCGAGAACGCCCTCCGAAACGCGTCGTGGGATGACCGCCACGGAATAGGCGGCAGTATTATCCACCAATATGCGTCCCGTGGCGTCACGGATCAGCCCGCGTACCGGTATAATCGTCTCTTTTCGAATGCTGTTGTTGATTGATTTTTGAAGATACGTATCTTGCTTGACTATCTGGAGATTGAAAAATCCGCTCCATAAAATCAGAAAAAAAAGGATAACCAAACCGATGATGATGTTCTTCTTGATATCCATAATTTACGATTCCCGTGCCAGGGATCGGGCTGTAAAAATATTAACGACCCACAGCATGGCCGATGTATATATGGTATTGGGAAACACACGGGTATAAAGCAGAAAGGAAAAATCCACTTCCATCTTGTAATGCATCAACCAATAATAAATGAATTCATGGAAAAAAATAAAAAAGATAAACCACAAATAGGCGATCGGGCCTTCCAGCTTAAAAACGGTAGTTTTACCGGCGGCATATCCGGCCAGGGCTTTGGGCAGCGCGGAAATGCCGAGAGGCAGTGATGTAATGGCGTCCTGCAATACCCCGAGAAAAAAACCGGCCGTGCTGCCCGTATTACTGCCAAACCGCCTGCCCAGCAACAGGACAATCACTAAAATTAAATCCGGCCGAGCGACCGATATTTCGATGAACGGCACCAAAACGCTTTGCAAAACCAAGGCTGCCAGGCCATACACTGTTCCGATGATGATGGCATAACGGATGTCGGCGTTCATTTCCCGGTCTCCATGTAAATGAGCACCTCATCCAGCGCGTCAAAGTTGACCGCCGGAACGATATGGATTTTTTGAAACAATTGATCATCCTGACGCGCAACATGGCTGACGACGCCGATTTTTATATTGGGCGGATAGATCTGACTCATCCCGGATGTATAAACCACATCGCCCCGTTCCACCCGAACGGTGTTGGCAACCTGGTCCAGCAACAAGCCCTTGGCGCCGTCCCAACGGATCATACCCAGTTCCCGGTTGCGTTGAATGCGCGCGCTGACCCGGATGTTGGGGTCAAGCAGAATTTGACAAATGGCAAACGAACCGCTGATTTTAACCACTTTACCCACCAGTCCGTCGGCGGTCATCACCGCGCTGTTTTTAGCGATGGTATGCATTTGCTCCGACGAAAGCAGCAGGCCGGTCACCTGGGTTTGCGGACTGAAGCCGACCACTTTGGCCGGTAAAAGATCGTAATCAACACTGTAAGTAAAGTTCAATAATTTACGCAGGCGGATATTTTCCAGCAGGGCATCCTGCAACTGAAAATTTTCGTAAGCGAGACGGGTGTTTTCCTTGCGCAGGGCCCGGTTGGTTTTCTTTAAATTGAAATAATCTCCGGCTGCGGTCATCCACTCATCCAATTCGCCCACCACATGCAGGCTGGTGTCGCGCAGGCCTTCCACTATGGCGCTTTCGCTGGAAAGCATAAAAAGCGATGCGAGGATCACATAAAGCCATAGCAACAACGCCTGATGAAAATGGGAGATAAAGCGGATGATCATGGGAATCACTTACATCTTTTACATGGGACGACGGTTTTTTACCAGCGCTTTTTGATATTTTTCCGGATTTTCCAAAACATTGCCGCAGCCACGCGCCACGCAGGTCAACGGATCGTCGGCAATGAGTATGGCCATGGAGGTTTCCTGGCGCAGGCGAACATCCAGGTTGCGCAGCAGGGCGCCGCCGCCGGTCAGGATAATGCCGCGGTCCAGAATGTCCGAAGCCAGTTCGGGCGGTGTGCGTTCCAGGGACATCTTGATGGCTTCGACGATTTGCATGATCGGATCGTTGAGCGCCTTACGGATTTCCTTGGAATCGACCGTGATGGTTTTGGGTATGCCGTCCACCAGGTCGCGACCCTTAACTTCCATTTCCATTTCTTCTTCGAGTGGCGCGGCTGAACCGATGGTGCATTTGATGTTTTCTGCCGTCTTTTCTCCTATCAACAGGTTGTGGTTCCGTTTGAAATGCTGGATGATCGCCTGGTTCATCTCATCGCCGCCCACACGGATCGAGTTGTGATGGACGATGCCGTTCAGGGAAATCACGGCGATTTCCGATGTGCCTCCGCCGATATCGACAATCATATTGCCTACCGGCTCGCTTATTTCCAGACCCACGCCAATCGCGGCCGCCATGGCTTCGGCCACCAAATCCACTTCGCGCCCTCCGGCCCGCTCCGCGGAATCGCGCACGGCGCGTTTTTCTACTTCCGTAATGCCCGAGGGTACGCAGATCACCACCCGTCCGATCATCATGCGGTTGACGTTGGCTTTTTTAATGAATTCACGAATCATGATTTCCGTGGCTTCAAAATCGGCTATAACGCCGTCCTTCAGAGGCCGAATGGTGGAAATATCCTGATGCGTACGTCCCAGCATCTGGCGTGCTTCATTGCCCACGGCCACCACTTTGTCCGTGTTTTCTTCCAGAGCAATAATGGACGGTTCGTTTATGGTTATCCCTTTGCCTTTGATGTATAAAAGCGTGTTCGCCGTACCCAGGTCGATTCCGATATCCGACGAAAGAAAATTCAAAAATGAGAATGCCATTGACCTCTCCTGTAAGGTTAATGTTTAAAATGACGTATGCCGGTAAAAACCATTGTGATGCCTGCTTTGTCGGCGGCTTCGATCACTTCTTCATCGCGGATGGAGCCGCCCGGTTGAATTACGGCTGTGGCGCCGGCTTCTATTAAGGCTTCCACGCCATCCCTGAATGGGAAAAAAGCATCGGACGCCACCGCCGATCCCTTGAGGTTGAGCCCGGCGTTATGCGCTTTTTTTACGGCGATTTCGGTGGCATCCACCCGGGACATCTGTCCGGCGCCGATGCCCAGTGTTTGCACCTGGTTGGTAAAGATGATCGCGTTGGATTTGACATGACGCACCACCTTCCAGGCAAAATCCAGGGCCCGCCATTCTTCCTCCGTGGGCGGCCGTTGGGTTACCACGCGGGCCTGACGGATATCTTCCTCGATGATATCACTGTTTTGTACCAGAAAACCGCCGCTTAAACTTTTTACATCCCAGCGTGGTGGTGTAAAATGCCGCGGATCGTAGGAGAGCAGCCGCAGATTCTTTTTCTTTTGCAGGCGCTCCCGGGCATCCTGATGGAACGCGGGTGCGACGATGCATTCCGTGAAATAGGGCGCGATGCTCTCCGCCAGCTCCATATCCACCGGCTGATTAACGGCAATGATGCCTCCAAAACTCGATACCGGATCGGTGGAGCGGGCCCGTTCCTGTGCTTCTTTGGCGGTGGCGCCGGTTCCCACGCCACAAGGGTTGTTGTGTTTTACGATCACACAGGCCGGTGTGTCCGCAGGGAAGGTGTTAACGGTATTTAACGCGGACTGGATATCCAGTAAATTATTGAAACTCAGCTCCTTGCCATGCCATTGCTTAAGCGCTCCGTGCGCACCGGCATCCGCATGGCGGTACCAGGCAGCTTGCTGATGGGGGTTTTCTCCATAACGCAGGGTTTGTTGCTTGATGCCGCTGAGCACAAACGTTTCCGGAAGGGTTTCCGCTTCCGGATCAAAAAAGCGGGCGATGGCAGCGTTATAACGGGCCAAAGCACGGAAAACCCCCACGGCGCAATGTTGGCGAAAGGCGCCATCGGTGGTGCCGTTGTTCGTGTCCAGTTGTTCGATAAACGCGGTGTATTGCCTTGGGGAATGGAGCGCGGTTACCCAGCGGAAATTTTTGGCGGCGGCGCGTAACAGCGTCGGGCCGCCAATGTCTATTTCTTCCACGGCTTCCGCCTCGCTGATATCCGAGCGGGAGACGGCTTGTTCAAAGGGATAGAGATTGACGACCACCACATCAATGGGTGTGATGTTCTGTTCTTTTAATTGTTTGAGGTGGCTTTCTTCCCGACGGGCCAGCAGGGCGCCGTGAATGCGTGGGTGTAACGTTTTTACACGGCCATCCAGCATCTCCGGAAAACGGGTCACATCCTCTACCGGTATAACCGGGATGGCGTGCTCGCTTAAATAACGAAATGTGCCGCCGGATGAAATGATTTCGTAGTCATGGCGGATTAATGCCCGGGCAAGCGTTTCGACGCCGGTTTTATCGCTCACACTTATTAAAGCGCGCCGTTTCATCGGTTCTCCTGTTCGAAAATAACGCGGTTTTTTTCTATGCGGTAAGGTACTTCCAGCAGGCGCTTGAGCGTGGCCGGATACAAATGGTGTTCCACTTCGAGCACCCGTTCCGCTATTTTTTCGGGTGTGTCCGTCGGCTGCAGCGCCACAGCCTCCTGGGCGATTATCGTCCCGTGATCGTACAGTTCATCAACAAAATGAATGGTAACGCCGGACACCAGCATACCGCTTTGCCACACCGCGCGGTGTACATGCATGCCATACATGCCTTTCCCGCCAAAAAATGGTAACAGCGCCGGGTGAATGTTAATGATTTTGTTCGGATATTTCGCGATCAACGAAGCCGGGATGGCCCGTAGCCAGCCGGCCAGTAGAATGAATTCAATATTAAATTCGGCCAGGATGTGTTCAATGTGACGGGTATAAGCATCCGGATGATCAAAATGGCGATGATCGGCTACCCGGACGGGAACGGCATGCGCGGCGGCGATATCCGCGGCACCGATCCCCTCCCTGCCTGCGATGCAAAGCGCGATGTTTCCGGAGAATAAGCCTTGGCGTTCCGCCTGCAAAAGGCTTTTAAAATTTGTGCCTCGCCCGGTAGCAAAGACGGCGATATTTTTCATTCTGGCTTCGATTGTGCGAAATGGAGAATATAGTAAATAACACGCATTTTATCAACGAAATGCCCTTTTAAATTACACCTGTATCTTCTGTCTTATAACGCGCCTTATGGGTAATCGTCATCCTCTGTCTGTCTTCGTGGCAAAGAGCGTTGTGGTCAGGGGGCCTGGTATCGGCTAAAGCCGGATGTGGTGTGTATTTCAAACGGTTGACCGGGACGCCGGATAATGAGCATGGCTTCGATACCCTTTTGATTTTCCACCCAGGGCAACCCCTTTTCAACACCCAACACCATCAGCGCCGTGGCCATGGCGTCGGCCCGGGTGCATGTGGGTGCGATGACCGTGGCGGATGCCATATGATTTATGATGGGATGACCGCTTACCGGATCGATGGTATGGGAATAGAGGGTGTCATGTGTGACGAAGAAATTTCGATAGTCCCCGCTGGTGGCCACGGCACGGTTGCTGAGTTGCAACACCATTTGCAGCTCGTGACCCATGCCCAGGGTGGTGTCCGGCTTGTCGATGCCCACGCGCCAAGGGCGGCCTTCGCGCAAGCCCGACGTAACCACTTCACCGCCGATTTCCACCAAAAAATTCCGGTAGCCTTTCTCGCGAAGCAGGCCGGCCACCCTGTCCACGCCAAAGCCCTTGGCGATGGAGCTGAAATCCAATTGCAGGGCGGGGTGCTGTTTGGTGATAAACGTATCGTTTATGCGTAGCTTATCCATGCCGATGGTTTTTAAGCGTTCACGGATATCCTTCTCCGCGGGCGGATTGTTGCGTCGTCCGGTTGAACCAAACCCCCATAAATTGACCAAAGGCGCCACGGTCACATCATAGGCGCCCCCGGTTTCGTCATAAATTTGCCGCGCTTGTTTCAAGACTGTTAAAAAGTTTGCCGATACCTGAAACGGTTCCGTTTTATGCCAACGATTAAAGCGGGCGATCTCACTTTCCGGAATATAGGTGCTCATGGAAGCGTTGACATCCAATAAACATTTGTCGATTTGGCTTTTAAGGTTTTGGGCGTCCGTTTGTGAAAGCGTGGTGTCCGACAGGATGACCGAATAAGCGGTGCCCATGGTTTGGCCCCGAAAAACCGGACGGACGGATTCGGAACAGGCGAGAACCATCCATAAGAGAAAAAGCGGAAACAGGCGTGACATGTCAACCTCTTGTTATTTTTGAAATTGCGAAAAATAATCCGAGCGGGTCGTCCCAATTTAGTGAAATCCGGATCAATAAGCGTGGTTTTTTTGTCAAAATAAAACTGGTCAATATTTGACACATCTGGAGGATTTCATGCAAAAATCAACACGAAAATATTCAATAAAACGCTTGAAAAGAGAAGGTAAAACTACGATATTGCAAAACGCAATCAGCGCTCAAATTCTGAATTCAACGACAGTCCCCATACACCCGCCACAGGTACTGTTCGTAGTTGGGGTTAGGTTTTAATTTTAATAAAATCATATATTTAAGGCATGCACAATGCTGCCCGGGCTTTATTTATACTTAGGAGAACGCCATGATATCTGCCATGTTCGAGCATAAAGGCAAACACACAAATCTGCTGTCCAAAAAGGAGTTGGACAATTATCGGAAACTCTACAACACATTACGCACGCTTCAACAGGAAGGTGCCCTGCCGCAACACCCACGCAATCAATATCTTGGTGACAACGATCTTGCTAAAAATATCTACGAAAAAAAATATTATCTGAAAGACCTGGACAACAAGCTTGTGGAGCATAGTCCGGAGGATGTTTTTATCCGGCTGGCCGCTTTCATCGGCGCGATCGAAAAAAATCAGGCCAAGGCCGAGGAATGGGGACGTAAATTTTACAACGCATTGTGGGAAGGCTATTTCGTGCCCGGTGGCCGTGTGTTGGCCGGCGCCGGAGATTTATACCGTTTGAAAACCCTGGCGAACTGTTTTGTTTCCCGTTTGGAAGGTGACAATATCGAGTCGTTATATCAAACCGCGTACGAATGCGCGCGCACCTATTCCTATGGTGGCGGTATCGGCGTGGATATCTCGCCCCTGCGTCCCAAAGCCTCCGTGGTACATAACGCCGCGGACAGTTCCACCGGCGCCGTCTCATTTATGGAGCTGTTTTCCCTGACAACCGGTCTGATCGGACAAAGCGGGCGGCGTGGCGCGTTGATGCTGACCATCGATGTGAAACATCCCGATGTGACGGAATTTATCCGGGTTAAAAAAATCCCTAACTGGGTAACGGAACAAATTGTAGAGCAAATGCGCTGGAGCGGACAATTTGAAGAGCACCAACTGCGTGAAATCGAAAAGCAGGTGATGGAAAACACCCAGGTGCGTTTTGCCAATATCAGCATCAAGGTATCCGATGAATTTATGCAGGCCGTGGAAGAACAAAAACGATACGGTACCGATAAAATTCTGGTTTACCGTCGCTATAACAAAAACACCCTGGCCCGCGCCTATCAGGATGAAGGCTATCATTACTCCATCAACATTCCTTCCAAAAATATTGATGAATATGAATTGGAACAGGCTTTTGCCGGGCTTAATAATCTGAATGATTATCTGGTTAAAGTGGCCGGTAAATCACTTACGGCCACCGAACTGGAAGACGCTTTTAAACGGGATGTGTTCGGTGATTATATCGTTCCGCTGGATGATCAGCCGTATGATTTGGCTATCCGCTATAGTGGCGATTACTTGCTTTATTTCGCTTCCAAACCCACCGGGGAAATCCGCCATCTTATCAAGGCGCGCCAGGTATGGGATACCTTTGTGGAAGGCAACTACCGCACCGCCGAACCGGGCATTATCTTTTGGAGCCGCATGAGTAAATATTCGCCCTCCAATTATGTGGATCGCCCGATCGCCAGCACCAATCCCTGTGCCGAAGTGCCTCTGGAAGATGGCGGCGCCTGCAACCTGGGTTCCATCAACCTGTCCCGTATGGTTACCAATGGTTTCAGCGGACGCGCCCGACTGAATTGGGAATTGCTCAAGGAAACCACGCAAACCACCATCCGCTTTTTGGATAATGTGGTGAGCTGGAACGAAAAACTGAATCCGTTGGAAAAACAACGCAAGGCCGCCGCGGAAACACGCCGGCTGGGGCTCGGAATCATGGGAACGGCGGATATGCTCAATCAACTCGGTATTTCCTACGACTCCGACGAGGGTATCCGGCTGGTGGAAGAAGTTATGAAAACCATCGCCGACACCGCTTACCAGACCTCGGCGCGGCTGGCGGCGGAAAAAGGCGCCTCACCCATCTGGGATTATGAAAAATACAGCCAGGGCCCCTTCTTCCGGGAAGCCCTTTCCGAAACCACGCGCGAGATGATCCGCGAAAACGGTTTGCGTAACATCGCCATTCTGGCCATCGCCCCCACGGGCTCCATCAGTAATATTGTGTTGAGTTATAAAAACGGCCAGAAAAATTATCTCGGTGTCAGCAGCGGCGTGGAGCCCATTTTCGCGCTGTTCTATACCCGTCGTTCGGAATCCTTCGGCAATAAATTTTTCAAGGTGTTTCACTCCACCGTCCAGGCCTATATCGATCTGCATGAATTGGGCGACAAGGTGGAACATGCCCAGACGGAAGCCGAATTGACGGAATATTTGCCGAGTTACTTTTTCCGCACCGCGCATCATATTGTGCCGCAAAAGCGGGTGGAAATTCAGGGCCGTTGCCAAAAATATGTGGATCACAGCATATCCTCCACCGTCAATCTGGCGGAAGATATCGAGCCGGAAACCATTTCCGACATTTACCTCAGCGCGTGGAAAAGCGGCCTGAAGGGGATTACCATCTATCGTGACGGCAGCCGCTTTCCCATTCTCAGTGTGGACTCGCAAAAAACGGAATTCCAGAACGCCAAGGAAAAAACCTTTGTTATCAGGCTCAGCGCCGAAAAAGAACTGCAGGCCCAGGGCGATGAAATATTAGTCTTGCCCACCGGTGAGCTGACCACCGTTTACCATTACATAAAAAAATATCAACCCGAAGAAAAATTCATAACCGTGCAAGCGTAGGAGATATACATGATTCGCCTTGATGACAAGCAGTTTCAAATTCAGGAACTCAAACAGGAAGAACCGCTGGATCATATTCAGGAACACATTGCCGAACGGCCCAATGTGGTGGAAGCGCGGGTGTACAAGCTACGCAGCGGTTTTGTTAAGCACAGCGTTTATATCACGCTGGGGTTCATCGAACAAAACGGAAGGAAACGCCCGATCGAAATTTTTATCAACAGTAAAGACCTGACCAAAAACGCGGAATACGCTGTTTTAACACGCCTGATTTCCGCCATTTTCCGTAAATCCGCCGATCCGCGCTTTATTCTTGAAGAGCTGAGCAGCATCCACGATCCCAACGGCGGTTACCATCGTAATGGCAAATTCATCCATTCATTTTATTCCGAGGTGGCCGACATCATGGAGCGCTTTTTTGTTGAAATCGGCATGATGGAAAAAAAGGCGCCGGTCATTAAGGATCATTCACCGCGTCCGGCCGAAACGGACGAGGCGGCTACCAACGCCGAGTTTCAGTTGTGCCCCGACTGTAGTCAGCGTAGCGTGAAAATGGAAAACGGCTGCCTGACCTGTGTCAACCCGGAATGCGGCTACAGTAAATGTGACAAATAGATAACCAACGGCCCCCGCGCGGGGCCTTTTTTATATGCTGACTATTTCGGGATTATCCTTTCGTTATGATGCCGCGCCGGTTTTACAAAACATCAATCTGACCATCCAGCCGGGTGAGTTTGTTGGTGTCATCGGCCCTAACGGCTCCGGTAAATCCACATTGCTGAAAATTATCAACGGTCTGATAAGGGGGTATGAAGGGTCGGTGCGGTTGCAGGAGAGGGAAGTGGCCGCCTGGGCGCCGGTGGAATTGGCCCGTCAGATCGCCTACGTGCCACAGTCCATCGATACCGGTTTCGAATTCACGGTACGGGAATTGGTGGAAACCGGACGATTTCCTCACCAGAGAGGCTGGTCAACTTCCGCGGAAGCCGACCGCCGGGCCGTGGCGGAGGCCCTGCGCATCACCGAACTGGAACCCTATGCGGAGCGCCCTTTCCGGCGTTTGAGCGGGGGGGAGCAACAACGGGCGGTGATCGCCGCTGCGCTGGCCCAGCAAAGCCCGTGGATGCTGCTGGATGAGCCCAGTTCGGCGCTGGACTTACATCATCAACAGGAAATTTACACGTTACTGTCCGATCTGAGCCGAAAGGAAAATAAAACCATTGTGGTTATCACGCACGATATCAATCTGGCCGCGCAATATTGCCAGCGCTTGATTTTGATGAACGACGGACGCCTTCTGAAGGACGGTCCGCCGAAGGACGTGCTGCTTTTTCCGATAATCGAAGAAGTGTATGGCGTGAAGGTCTATATCGATATCAACCCGATGAACAACTCCCTGTATATCGTGCCTTATACATGATTTGGTTACACCCGGCATAGTGGCAGCAAATACCTCTGATTACAGAATAACAGGGCGCGGGGCTTGTCACTGTTTTTAAGATTAACTCGCTTTTGTGCTGCGTGCTACGTCGCCCGCCCGATCGTTGTTATTCAATCAGGTTGTCCGCGGTCATTTCCACCGGTGGTTGCAGTCCCATTAAATGCAGGGCCGTTACGGCGAGGTCAGCCAGTTTGCCACCCGCTTTCAGTTTTTTGTCGTGCGCGTCCCGGGCGATGTAAATCAATTCCACATCGAAAAGGGTATGGCTGGTTTTTACACGGCCGGTTTTATAGTCGATCATCTGTTCGGAGTTGCCGTGGTCGGCGGTGAGCAGCACATGGCCGTCCAGTTCCAGCATGCGGTCGATAACCGGACCCAGCGCGGCGTCCACGGTTTCCACGGCTTTTTTAGCCGCGTCAAAATCACCGGTATGGCCCACCATATCGGCATTGGGATAATTGATTAGAATGAAATGGTAGGGATTGTCCTGAAGAAGTTCCAACAGCTTTTTATTGATGCCCGCCGCTTCCATTTGCGGATGGGTGGCGTATTCCGCCGGATCGATATCGCTTTTGATTTCCACCCAGTCTTCTCCCTTATGCGGAGTGGTGCTTTTACCGTTAAAAAAGCTGGTCACATGCGGATATTTTTGGGTCTCGGACAAGCGTAGTTGGCGTAAGCCGGCATCGGCCAGGGTTTCACCCAACAGATGATTCATGCTGCCGCCGCTGCCCATGGCGCCCATCAGATATTGGCGCAGTTCGTCGTAGTATCGGGTAAAACCCAGATAGGTCACCGCCGGGCGCACCTTGCGCGTGCCGGGGTAATCCTCTTCCACAAAGGCCATGGTCAACTGCCTGGCGCGATCCTGGCGATAGTTGAAATGAAAGACGCAATCCCCGTCCCTGATGCCGTCGTACCCATTTATGATATGCGGGGGGATATATTCGTCAAACATGGGGACGCCGTCGGGTGTTTTGTCGTTTTCATAGGAATGTTGGATAACAGCTTCGGCGCTTTTTCCGGCCGGCGCCTCGGCTAGGGTCAGTGTATGGTAGGCCTGGCTGGTCAGCGCCCAGTCTTTGGCGCGGTCCATGGCGTAATAACGGCCCATCACCGTACCGATGCGGCAATTGCCGGTTTCGCGCATCACATCGTTTAAGGTGGCAATGAATTCCATTGCGCTTTTGGGGGCGCTGTCCCGTCCGTCCAGAAACGGATGAATAATCATCTCGCCTTCGGGCCATTCCCGCCGTGCGGCGCGCATAAGTTTAAAAAGATGATCCTGATGCGCATGCACGCCTTCATTTTGCAACAGGCCCATAAAATGCAGGCGGGATCGGTTTTTTTTCCAGTTGCTCATCATTTGCCGCCAGCGTTCGTTTTTAAATAAGGAGCCGTCCCGGAAGGCCTCGTCAATGCGTTTGAGTTCCTGCACCACAATCCGCCCGGCGCCCATATTCAGGTGACCCACTTCGCTGGAGCCCATAAATCCTTCCGGCAGACCAACGGCCTCGCCGGAGGTACGGATGAGTGTCCACGGGTACTCTTTTTTATAACGATCCACATTAGGGGTGTGGGCGGCCATTACCGCATTGCCGCGCGGGTCGTCATTATAGCCCCAGCCGTCGCGCACGATGATCATTACCGGTCGCATGGTTTTTCTCCTTGTATGCTCAAGATGCTTGTTTAAAACAATTGAAAATTAAACAAATAATCGATGCAAAATGCCAAAAACGAAAATATTTTATTAAAAAGCATGGGAATGATATCTTTAATCGTTTATCATTTAATACGGAAGGATACCATGACAGTTAAATGTCTGACAGTGGGGCCGTTTCAAATGAACAGCTATGTGGTTTTTGATGAGGAGCGCCGCCATTGTCTGTTGTTCGATCCCGGAGATGAACCGGAGCGCATTATCGAATTTTTGGAAACAGAGCACTTGCGGCCGGGAGCGATTTTCAATACCCATGCCCATATCGATCATGTGCGTTTTCTGGAGCATGTCCAACGACACTATGAAATTCCGTTTTATCTGGCGCCGGAAGAACGTCCCTTGTTGGATAATTTGGCAAGCCAGGGTGTCCTGTTCGGATTGGAAACCGGAGAACAGCCGCGTGTGGACTATGATCTTAAAGAAGGGCAACATTTTCAATTAGGGACGCTTGCATTCCATACCTTGCATACACCGGGCCATTCTCCGGGCAGCATCTGTTTTGTTTTCAATGATTTTGTTATCGGCGGCGATGTGTTGTTTTATGATTCCATCGGTCGGACGGATTTGTATATGGGCAGCATGGCGCTGCTGCTGGAATCCATCCGTGCCAAACTGTGGCCCCTGCCCGATGAAACGATTGTATATCCCGGTCATGGGCCGGCAACCACCATCGGACGGGAGAAGCGGCACAATCCGTTTTTAAGCTGAGATTGGCAGGAAAGCGTTTGTGACAAGGGAGAAAATGGGTTAAATGCTTTCCGGAATATGACCAATGGTGTATAATCAACAGGTCATTTCCAAAAAGAAATAGAGATAAAAGGATGAAATTTTTAATCAAAAAAAGTTAATTGTGTCAGGCTAATATGGTGTTGAGTTGCATAAATCATTCAGGTTTAATGGATAATACTTTGGATAACCCCATTCTTATTTCTTCCATAATCGTTTCTGAAATAACGCCAATTCTTTTTACAAATCTTATCTCTGATAATGAACGAACTTGAAAACAATCAACAGCAGAAGTCTTGTT
>RFFS01000184.1 GCA_003696775.1 Calditrichota bacterium | reverse complement strand
GCCCGGAATGTGGGGCCGTTGGCCGATGTGCCCGCGCCGGATATCATGACCAGCGGTCAGCACATGATTTGGATGATGGATGAATTCGAAAAAATCCATGGCGGCCATTTTCCCGGCTTTATCACCGGCAAGCCCGTGGGCATGGGCGGCTCCCTGGGCCGTACCGAGGCCACCGGATACGGTGTGATTTATACCGTGCGGGAAGCCCTGAAAAAACAAGGCATCGATATCACCAAAACCACCGCCAGCGTCCAGGGTTTTGGCAATGTGGCCCAATACGCCATCAAGCTCTATACGGAAATGGGCGGCAAGGTGATCAGCGTGGCCTGCTGGGATCAGAATGACCAGACCAGCTACACCTACAAAAAAGAATCCGGCATCACTTATGAAGAGTTGATCAAAATGACCGACCGCTTTGGCGGCATTGACCCGAAAAAAGCCCAACAGGCCGGATATACCCAAATGGAAGGTGACGCCTGGCTGTCACAGGATGTGGATATCCTGATACCGGCCGCCATCGAAAACCAGCTCACCGGTGAAAGCGTGAAAAAGATCAGCCAGCAGGTGAAACTGGTGGCCGAAGGCGCCAACGGCCCCACCACACCGGAAGCGGATGCCGTTTTGCAGGAACGCGGCGTTTTTGTTATTCCGGACTTTCTGGCCAACGCCGGCGGCGTAACCTGCAGCTACTTTGAACAGGTTCAGAGCAATATGAATTTTTACTGGACGCTTGAGGAAGTGCTCACCCGTCTCGATGAACGCATGACACAATCCTTCCTGGATGTGTATGATCTTGCCAACCGGCAAAATCTGTACATGCGTGACGCCGCTTATATGATTTCCATCAGCCGGGTGGCCGAAGCCTGCAAACTGCGTGGCTGGGTTTAGCAAATCAACGCCCGCCGGCCGCTCCGGCGGGCTTCTATATAACGAGTGCAACGCCTGATGAGTAAAAACAAAAAGACGTACGACAATCTGATTGTCAGCCTTGAAGAACGGGTACGGGAACTGAACTGCCTGTATGAGGTGGAAGAGGTGCTCACACAACCGGACATTTCCGTGCGCAAGGCTTTCGAAAAAATTGTTACCCTCCTGCCTACAGGCTTACAATTCCCCGAAATTGCCGAAGCTGAAATTCAGCATCGTAAAAACATCTATCAAACCGATCATTTTACCGATACCCCCACCGCCCTGATGGTACCCATCCAGGTAAACGAAAGCGTGGTGGGACACATTGCGGTGATGTACCGCGAAGAACGCCCCGAAGCGGACCACGGCCCTTTTCTCGAGGATGAAAAGCAACTCCTGGAAACCATCGCCCAACGTCTGAGCCATTTCATACTCTATCAAAAGCTGAAATTGGTGTTCAATAAATGGGAAAGCGCCAAGGAGGAAATAGAGGCCCGGAAACAGGTGGAATGGCGGATCATTCTTGAACTGCTGCAACGTACCGACCCCGATCTCTATATCCGCATTGCCCGCAAAATGTTGAATCATCTCATCTGGCAGGGTGTGGCCGATGCCGAACGCCTGCTCCAGGCTTTCAGCCCCACGCCTTACTATCAGCAAAGCGATGTAATGGGCGAAACCAACACACCGCTTTCCAAGCAGGTGTTTGACAATTCCACCAAAATCAGTAAGGAAATTTTCAATCTCGCGGAAAAACACATCGATGCCGAGGAGATTCTTCAAAACATACAACGTTGGCTTCAGCAGGACAAAACCGCTTTTCTGGTACGCGCCACATCCAATAACGACTCATCCCTGAATGACATTGCCGACGCTTTGCATCGTTATTATCAGATCGCCCCGGAAGGCCTGCAGTTGCTGCCCTCCACCCGTACCGGCGTGCGCGCCGCCCTGGTGCGTCGTTTCTTTGGCGATCAACTGGAATTCATCAATATCGCCAAGCATTACGTCCGCGTGAATGATTTTTACAAACTGGTGCGGCGGGTCATTTTCCCGGCGGGCAGTCACGGTAAGCTGGGTGGTAAAAGCGCCGGACTTTTTCTGGCCAAACGCATTCTGGACAAAGCTAAAAAAGAAGAAGAAGTCGGCTTTAAAATCAAAACACCGCGTACCTGGTATATCAGTTCCGATACTCTGATCCATTTTATGCATTTCAACAATCTGGAAGAAATTCTGGAACAGAAATACAAGGACCTGGAGGTTATCCGCACCGAATATCCCCATGTGGTGCAACTGTTTAAAAGCTCCCACTTTCCGCCGGATATCATTAACGGGCTTTCCATGGCCCTTGACGATTTTGGCGACCGGCCGCTTATCGTGCGCAGCTCCAGCTTACTGGAAGACCGCCTGGGTTCGGCCTTCTCCGGAAAATACAAAAGCCTCTTCCTGACCAATCAGGGACGCAAGCACGAACGCTTGGAAGCCCTGATGGACGCCATTGCCGAGGTCTATGCCTCCACCATCGGCCCCGACCCCATCGAATACCGCTCCGAACGCGGCATGCTCGACTTTCACGAAGAAATGGGCATCATGATTCAGGAAGTAGTGGGCACCCGTGTGGGCAAATACTTTTTACCCAGTTTTGCCGGCGTGGCTTTCAGCAACAACGAATTCCGATGGTCACCGCGCATCCGACGGGAAGACGGCCTGGTGCGTCTTGTGGTAGGGCTGGGTACCCGCGCCGTGGATCGCGTGGCCGATGATTACCCCATTCTGGTGGCGCCGGGTCAGCCCGGGCTTAAAACCAATGTTTCCATAAACGAAATCGTACGCTATTCGCCGCAAAAAGCCGATGTGCTTAATTTGGAAGAAAACCGCTTCGAAACGGTGGAATTACGCGATTTATTTCAGGAAACCGGTAACGATATTCCATCCATCAACCGGATTGTATCCATTTTTGAACACAACAACATTCGCAAACCGATGGGTTTGAGCGTGGACTATACCCGTGAAGACCTGATTGTCACCTTTGACGGTCTGATCCATGACAGCCCGTTTATCAGGGGGATCGGCAATATATTAAAAGAGCTTCAGGGCGCCCTGGCCACACCCGTGGATATCGAATTTGCCTCGGACGGTAAAGACTTCTATCTGTTGCAATGCCGGCCGCAAAGTTACAGCAAGTATGACGCGCCCTCTCCCATTCCGGACAATTTACCGGAAGACAAAGTGCTTTTTACGGCCAATCGCTATATATCCAACGGCCTGGTACCGGAAATTACCCATATTGTGTATGTCGATCCGGAGCAATACAATGCCATAGCCGATCTGGATAAACTGAAACGCATCGGCAAAGCGGTGGGCATGTTGAATAAAGTGTTGCCACGGCGCAAATTCATTCTGATGGGGCCGGGACGTTGGGGCAGCCGGGGTGATATCAAGCTCGGTGTTTCGGTAACCTATTCCGATATCAACAACACCTCCGTACTGATCGAGATCGCCCGCAAAAAAGGGAATTACATGCCGGACCTTTCTTTTGGTACCCACTTTTTCCAGGATTTGGTGGAAGCGTCCATTCGTTACCTTCCCTTATATCCCGACAACGATCAGGTTATATTTAAGGAAGCCTTTTTCACTCAAAGCCCTAACAGTCTGTCCCGTTATCTGCCGGCTTACAAAGACCTTGAGGATGTTTTGAAAGTCATTGAGGTCTCTCAGGTTTATGAAGGCCAAATCCTGCATATTCTTATGAATGCCGATCTGGAAAAAGCCGTGGGGCTGATCGGGCCGCCCAAAGCCGCCAGCATGGACATTCTCGACGCCAATCCGGAATTTAACACCGACGGCGCCCATGCCCTATGGCGGCAACAAATGGCCGAGTTGATCGCCAGCCGGCTGGACCCCAACCGGTTTGGCGTTTCGGTAATATACCTGGCCGGGGATGCCCTGGATAAAACCGCCCAGGCCGGCAGCGATCTGGATTTGTTTATTCATTTTAAAGGCGGCAAAGCACAACGCCGCGATCTGGAAAACTGGTTGGAAGGCTGGAGCCTGTGCCTGGATGAAATCAACTTCCGACGCACCGGATTTAAAACCGGGCATTTCCTGGATGTTCATTTTATGACCGGCCATGAAAAAACGGAAAGAATGAAACGGCTGCTGCTGGCAGTCCCGTCTAACAGAAAATAGTGTGCGCCACACACCTAACTTATTTTAAGGAGAATCGCCATGAGTGATTATGTCCAATCTTTAATGGAAGGGGTAAAGGCCAAAAACCCCAGCGAGCCGGAGTTTCATCAGGCCGTGGAAGAAGTGGTGGAATCCCTTGCCCTGGTTTTGGAACGTCATCCGGAATACCGTAAGGCGCGTATTCTGGAACGCCTTGTGGAACCGGAACGTGTGATCATGTTTCGCGTGCCCTGGATGGATGACAACGGCGAATTTCACATCAATCGCGGTTTTCGCATAGAAATGAACAGTGCCATCGGCCCCTATAAAGGCGGCTTGCGTTTCCACCCGTCTGTTAACCTGGGCATTCTCAAGTTTCTGGCCTTTGAACAGGTTTTCAAAAACAGCCTCACCACCCTGCCCATGGGCGGTGGCAAGGGCGGTTCCGATTTTGATCCGAAAGGCAAAAGCGATACGGAAGTAATGCGCTTTTGCCAAAGTTTTATGACCGAACTGCAGCGGCATATCGGGCCGTTTACCGACGTTCCCGCAGGCGATATCGGTGTAGGTGGCCGTGAAATCGGCTTTTTATTCGGTCAGTATAAACGTATCCGCAATGAATTCACAGGCGTATTGACCGGTAAAGGCCTGAACTGGGGCGGTTCTTTGATTCGCCCGGAAGCCACCGGTTACGGATCCGTTTATTTTGCCGCGGAAATGCTGGCCACACGCGGCGATTCACTGGAAGGTAAAACCTGCCTGGTTTCCGGAAGTGGTAACGTGGCCCAGTACACCGTGGAAAAAATCAATCAATTGGGCGGCAAAGTGGTGACCCTGTCCGATTCCAGCGGTTACATTTACGACCCGGCCGGCATCGATGCCGAAAAACTAGCCTTCGTAATGGAATTAAAGAACGTCCGCCGCGGCCGCATAAAAGAATACGCCGATGCGTTCAACGGTGTTACCTATACCCCGGTGAATCCTTCCCTGGATCACAACCCGCTTTGGGATCACAAAGCCGATTGTGCGTTCCCCAGCGCGACCCAAAATGAGATTAACGCCAAAGACGCCCAAAACCTGTTGAACAACGGGGTGTTTGTTGTCAGCGAAGGCGCCAACATGCCCACCACCCTGGAAGGCGTTAACCTCTTTTTGCAGGAAAAAATCCTATACGGGCCGGCCAAGGCAGCCAACGCCGGCGGCGTGGCCGTTTCCGGACTGGAAATGTCCCAAAACAGCATGCGGCTCTCCTGGACACGTGAAGAAGTGGACCAACGTCTGCATCACATCATGAAGAGCATCCATCGCACATGCGTGGAAACAGCCGAACGTTTCGACACCCCCGGCAACTATGTGAACGGCGCCAATATTGGCGGTTTTCTTAAAGTAGCCGACTCCATGATGGACCAGGGTCTCGTTTAAAAGGTCTGCCCTGTCTGTTTTCCGGAACAGGCAGGGCATTTTTATTCATTGACCTTTCGGGCATTTCTATTACATCCGTAACCTTTGGGGCCTTTCATGGGTAAAAAAAACAAGCTGCCGGCAATCTCCGAGGCCTTTGCCACCGAATTCCCCACCGGCGATCGTTTCAAAATTTTCCAAAACCTGATGCGTAAACGCATTCGCGAAGTGCTTCTGGTCTCCAGCCCCTATAATCTCTTTTTATTTGAAGAAGACGGCCGCATTTATGAAATGCTGCGCCGGGAATATTACGACCTGGGCTTAAGCTTTTCACCGGAAATTGTCCGTGTTTCCAGCGGTAAGGAAGCCCTGCAGGCCATTAAGGAAAACGACACGTTTGATCTGGTTATCACCACCGCTCATTACACCGGTGGACACATCCGCGAGTTCGCGGAAAAGCTGAAGGAAATGCGCCCGGAACTGCCGCTGGTGCACCTTGTTTTTGACAATACGGAATTCAATCCACGCATCGAACGGCACATGGTGAATCCCTTTGACGGCATTTTTACCTGGGCCGGCGATTACCGGATTATCATCGCCATCATTAAACTGGTGGAAGACCGAATGAATGTGGCCGACGATGTGCGAAGAGCCGGAGTGCAGGTCATTCTGCTGGTGGAAGACAACATCCGTTTTTACTCCTCATTTCTGCCCATGCTCTACACGGAACTGTTAAGGCAGTCCCAAAAACTGGTTCCCGATGGCGTGAATCTCTATCATAAATTTTTACGCATGCGCGCGCGACCCAAAATTCTGCTGGCCACGGATTATGAACAGGCCTGTTCCATTGTGGATAAGTACAAGGCCAATCTGCTCGGGGTTATCTCGGACATTAACTATGCACGCAACGGCAGGCGCGATCCCGAGGCGGGGCTGGCGCTAACGCGGTATATCCGCCAAATGGGCAAGGATATTCCCATCCTGCTGCAATCCACCAACACCACATTCAGGGAAAAGGCCTATCAGGCGGGCGCCTCCTTTTTAAACAAGGACGATCCGCACCTGATTAAGGATTTAAGGCGTTTTGTCAACGAAGACCTGGGCTTTGGCGATTTTATTTTCCGCGATGCCAACGGACAGGAAATCGACCGGGCGCGTGATTTGAACGACCTGAAGGAAAAGCTGAAAATCATTCCCGATCATGTATTAAAATATCATGCCGACCGGAATCATTTTTCCAGTTGGTTAAAAGCACGACGCGAATTTTGGCTGGCTTATCATTTACGCACCCGGGCCACGGAAGACTATGCCGATCTTAATGATTTGCGCAACGATCTGATCGAAGCGCTGGAACTCTATTTCAATTTCCAGCGCCGCGGCGTTTTAACGGAATTTGACGCCCGCAATTTTGATCCCGAATACGGTTTCGCCCGTATCGGCAGCGGTTCCATTGGCGGCAAGGCCCGCGGACTGAGTTTCCTGAATTTGCTCATCAATTCCAAAAGCGCCCTAAACAGTTTTCCCAATGTGCGTGTCCGCGTGCCGGCCGCCATCATTTTGGGCACGGATGTGTTTGACGCCTTCATGGAAGAAAACAACCTTTACCAGGAAGCACTGGATTGCTCAGACGAAGGACATCTTAAGGAACTGTTTACCCGGGCACAATTCCCGGTGGAATTTTCACGACAGCTTAAACAATTTTTAAGTGTTACACACACGCCGCTGGCCATACGCTCCTCCAGCCTGCTGGAAGATTCCCAATACTTCCCCTTTGCCGGCATCTATCAAACGGTGATGCTGCCCAATATGGAAGATGGCATTCATGACCGACTGGAAAACCTGATTCTGGCCATCAAAATTGTCTATGCCTCCACCTATTCGCAAAAAGCCCGTGAGTATATGCGGCACACTTCTTTTCGTCTGGAAGAAGAAAAGATGGCTGTTATCATCCAAACTCTTGTGGGCGCCAATCATAACGGACGCTTTTATCCCAATCTCTCCGGCGTGGCCCGTTCCTACAATCATTACTCCATCCCGCCTCAAAATTCGGAAGACGGCATTGCCAGCGTAACACTGGGACTGGGACGCATGGTGGTGGAAGGCGGGAACGCCGTGCATTTTTGCCCGAAATATCCGAAACATGCCCCCTTTGGCGGGGACATCAAACAAATTCTGCGGAACAGTCCCACCCGGTTTTACGCCCTGCCGCTGAACAGTGATGAAGACATTCCCTTTGAGCATCCGGAAAATCTTTTAAAATTATACGATCTGCATGTGGCGGAACAGGACGGTACCCTGCAGGGAATCGCTTCCACCTATTCCCCCTCCAACCAGGCCATCTACGATGGCATCGCGCGCGAGGGGTACCGGGTCATCACTCTGGCGCCCGTGCTCAAACATGATCTGATTCCCCTTGCGCCCGTAATAGATACATTGCTGAAAATGGGCAAGGAAGGCATGGGCAACGATGTGGAAATTGAATTCGCCGTGCAGCTTGCTCCCAACAAGCAGGAAAAACATGACTTCGCTCTGCTGCAAATGCGCCCGATTGCCACATCAGCCATGCAGTTTCCCATCAACCGCCCCGCGGAAAAAGAGCGCATTATATGTTACAGCAATCAGGTGTTGGGCAACGGCCTGGTGGAAGGCCTGCAAGATATCCTTATCGTGCATCCGGATGTTTTCGATCGTTCCAAAACACGTGAAATCGCCCAGGAAATCGCCTGGTTTAACCGACTGTTCGCCGACGAGGCAAAACAATACATATTAATTACATTGGGCCGTCTGGGCAGCCAGGACCCATGGCTGGGCGTGCCCGTTCAGTGGGAAGATATATCGGAAGCGCGCATCATCATCGAAAGCGGTATCGAGGAAATGGTTATAGAGCCGTCCCAGGCTTCGCATTTTTTTCATAATATCAGTTTCTTCCAGGTGGGATATTTTACCATCGTGCCCCATAACAAAAATCATATTCTCAATTGGCGCTGGCTTAATACCCAACCCATCTTAAAGGAACTGAAGTATGTGCGTCATGTACGTTGTAAACAGAGGCCGATTACGGAAATGGACGGTCGCGCCAATGAAGGAATCATCCGCATTTAGGCATCATTCCCCCGTAAAGGTCAGATAAACTGTTCGTTTACGTGGACGGTTATCAAAATCCAGTAAAATGATTTGTTGCCAGGTTCCTCTAACGAGGGAGCCGTTTACAACCGGGAACATTTTGGATGTTCCGATAATTGCCGAACGGACATGGGCATAACCATTGCCGTCATGCCATGTAGCATCATGATGATATGATTGATTAGCTGGGATGAGTTTTTCCAACACAGCCGGTATATCCTTTAACAACCCCGGTTCATATTCCAAAGTGGATACAGCCGCTGTGGAACCATTGATAAATACCAGCAGTTGGCCGTTTTTCAGATTCTGATTCTTAATGAAAGATTCAACGTTTTCCGTAATATCCACAATGTCCGTATGCCCCCTGGTGGCAAGGGGCAAGGTTT
>RFFS01000183.1 GCA_003696775.1 Calditrichota bacterium | reverse complement strand
CTCGGTGAAGGACGGTTTACCTGACAATATGATTTATGCCGCGCTGGAAGATGAGCAGGGTAATATTTGGATCAGTACAAACCGCGGGATTGTCCGATTGAACCCGGCTGATCGTTCCATTCGTCTGTTTGATGTGAGAGATGGTTTGCTAAACATGGAATATAATGTGAGTGCTTTTTTCCGGGGTCGTAACGGGCAGTTATTCTTTGGCGGTAACAATGGCCTGGATGTTGTATATCCGGATCGGTTAACCGGAAACCCTATCCCGCCGCCTGTGGCGCTCACCGGATTTCGTTTATTTAACAAACCGGTCAAGCCCGGGCCCGATGGACCACTCCGTAAGACTATCGACCATGCCGATGCCATTCAACTCAGGTATGACCAACGTGTGTTCTCCTTTGAATTCGCCGCGCTGGATTTTACCGCTCCGGAAAAAAACCGTTACGCCTATCTGTTGGAGGGCTTTGATGAAACATGGATTGATGCCGGAAATCAACGCATGGCGACTTATACCAATCTGGACCCCGGCGCCTATATTTTTCGGGTAAAAGCGGCCAATAACAGCGGTCTTTGGAATGAACAGGGGGCATCCATACGGGTTACCATACAACCCCCTTTTTGGATGAGCTGGTGGTTTCGTCTTATTGTACTGGGTATCATAGGGGGGCTGGTGTACCTATTTTACCGGATGCGTCTGGAACGCGCGCTGGCGGTGGAGCGCACGCGCACCCGTATTGCCCGCGATCTGCACGATGATCTCAGCGCCAACCTGAGCAGCATCACATACTTCATAGAGGCGATTCGGGGCGACAGTAAGAAAAAGATGAGTGATCAAGCACAAAAATTTTTGAATCTTATATCAGAAAGCGCCATGGAATCTCAGGAAAAAATCCAGGATATTATTTGGGCGATTAATACCGGGAACGATTCATGGGAACAATTACTGGTAAAAATGCGACGATACGCCTCCGACATGCTGGACAGCCGGGGCATGGACTACACTCTGGAAATCCCGGGGCAAATTACCGCGCCGCCGCTTAGCATGGAACAACGCCGCAATTTCTGGCTCATCTACAAAGAAGTGATCACCAATATCACCCGTCATGCTCAGGCACGCCATGCCCATATCTCTCTTACTGTTGCCGGTAAGTCCATTCGTCTGACGATTCAGGACGACGGTATCGGGTTTGATCCACAGCTTGCGAGTCAACGCAATGGCTTGAAAAATATTAAAACACGAATCAAGGAAATGGGAGGCGACTATGAAGTCAATGCCGCGCCGGGAGAAGGAACCCGCTGGCGAATTGGGCTTAAATACGGATGAAAACTGCATAAAAATGTAGGTATCCCGGTTCATTCCATGCTTATATTAGCAAAATGATACAATCCATTATAAATAGAAGGTTACCGATTTGATCAGGGTTTCCATTATCGAGGATAATCACTACATGCGTCAGGGTTGGCGGGCCATTCTGGAAGGAATGGATGACTTCGTGGTGCTGGGTGATTACGAGAATTGCCAGCCAGCCTTTGAGGCAGCGGACATAGGCGACTCCGATGTAATGTTAATGGATATCGGCCTGCCCGGCATGAACGGTATCGAAGGGGTAAAATACATTAAACAACGTTACCCGGATATAGCCATCGTTATGTGCACGGTGCACGATGATGATCAAAACATCTTTGACGCTTTGTGTGCCGGCGCGGTGGGCTACCTGTTGAAAAAGACCCCTCCCGATGAACTGGTGAAAGCCCTGCGCGAGGCGGCTAACGGCGGTTCTCCCATGACTCCCAATATCGCCCGTAAGGTGATCAGCACATTCCATCAGTCCGTGCCTGCCAAAAAAAACGATTCTCCCGATCGACTTACCCAACGTGAACAGGAAGTCCTGGAACAGTTGGCCGGAGGGTATTCCTATGCCGCCATTGCCGAAGCCATGAGCATTTCTCTGAACGGTGTGCGCTACCACATCCGGGGCATTTATGAGAAACTACAGGTGCATTCCCGTGGCGAGGCGGTTGCCAAGGGCATGAAAAAAAGATTACTGCGCCCGCTGAGATGACAGTAAAAATGCCATGAAGGGCATGAGGGGTATTGTTCATATCCTTTTTCCCTTATCGTAAACGATGGGGCTAATCTGTGAACATGCCTGTATAAGCACAATCAGTTTATTCAACCCATACCGAACATTACCATCCACTGCTTGCTTCTTCCCTTCAATTTTTATTTCCCTGCATAAAGATGTAGGGCAGATTGATGCGACTCTTCTTAAATTTACTCCAAAATATTCCCATACCTTTTTTGATTAAGAGAGGAGAATAAAATGCATACTTTGCTTATAAGTTTGACAATATTGGTTATTGGTTGCTCCTCTCTTTTTGCCCGGTCTCTTAACGGAACCTATACCGTGGGTGGCGACAATGCTGATTTTGCCACTATCAGCGAGGCGGTGGACACACTGTTAAACAATGGAATGACTGGCCCGGTGAGCATCAATATCCGGCCGGGAACTTATGAAGAAAACGGCGGCGCGGACCGCGTGCTTTACCTCGACCGGCAGATCAGTGGCGCATCTCAGATGAATACGCTTACCTTTCAACCGGATGTTGCCGGCGGCGGTAATGTTGATAATGTAATTTTGAGACGAATCGTTGGTTCGTATGAGGAAAAAGGTTGGATCGCCGAGATCCGCAGCAGCGGTATTACGTTGAAAGATTTGACCATCGAATACGCCGACACCTCCACCGCGGGGTATCATCCCAATACGTCCTTTGCCCCCGTTCATATCGAAAAGGGACCGGCAAGCTCCCAAATCAATGATGTCACCATTACCGGCTGTAAAATTATCCGAACCAGTACTGTCCAGCGAAGTCCTCAAGGGATAAACGTTTTAGACCAGGCAACGCGAATCAACATCGTTGGAAATATTATCGATGGCAGCAAAGACGGCATCGTGATGGCCGGTACGGGGCCGCGCCGAAGAATCTTAGTGAG
>RFFS01000027.1 GCA_003696775.1 Calditrichota bacterium | reverse complement strand
CTTCAATATTGATAATATTGCCTTTAAAACCGGTCAGGGAATCTGAGAGTGATTTAAAATATGGCGTACCGTTACTATTTGCCGAAATGACCCCGAAATTTAGGGATGTCGCGGCATATACCCGATTATTTTCATCATGGGTTAAATACCAGACATTTGTGTTCTCTTTTGTTTTAATTCGTCGCCAGTTGGTGCCGTCAAATTCCAGAATGCCATAACTGTTACCCGCATAGATTATACCGCGCTTATCCTGCTCTATGGAAAATATTTGCGGACCGCCCTTATAGGTTTTGCTGTTATAAAATTTATAAAAAGGGATACCATCCTGGAAATTTTGGGCTTGGAGGGAAATGATACTAAGCAGGATTAATAATTGGAGCTTCAACGGGCCACGTACCTAAATGATTTGTTGTGTTTTAATCAGTCCCCTATTTTCGGTAAAAGAATCGTAATCTTTAAATATGAAGAAAGTTGGGCGCGATTGTGTTTTATTGTTATAAAAACGCCGGAAATAAGATATGCTCGTTCTAATTGAAAATGGTTTGTTACTTTGATTAGTCCGAAATGGCAATCTGTCCCGGAACACCATCTTTACGTATAAGACGGCCAAAATGGTGTTAACGCCTGAAACGCCCCGATTGCGGTTTTAGGATGAAAAATAAAAAAGCCTTGTGCAATACGGTCACAAGGCTTGCTGCGGAGAGGGTGGGATTCGAACCCACGATAGGGGAGTGCCCTATACTCACTTAGCAGGCGAGCGCCTTCAGCCACTCGGCCACCTCTCCTGTTTTTAAATTGTTTGGCGGAGGATGGAGGACTCGAACCCCCAAGCCCAAAGGGCGACGGTTTTCAAGACCGCTGCATTACCATTCTGCCAATCCTCCCTGTCGAAGACTTAAAATTTAATAAACCTTTTTTTCAAATCAAACAAAAGAACGAAAAAAGTCGCTTTTTTGTGTGAAACGCTTATTTTTTAGGACGGATTATCTTAAATTGTTTTTTTTCGAATAAATACGGAAAAATTATGTTTCTACTCTTTGCATTGATGACCATTCTTGTCATGGCGGCGCCGTTAAGCTATGCCGGCTGGAAGCTGAAAATACCCAGCTATATGAATAATTACAAACTGATATTCTCTCACCTGTTACTGGCTTTGGGGCTTTTTCTGATCATTGACGGCATGCACTCTTTGGAGATGTTTGCCGCCCGTAAAAACTGGCAAAAGGTCACGGGAACGGTAACCGAATCACGCATCGCCGGAAAACGCGCTTATCACCCCGAGATAAAATTTACCTATCATGTACAGGGTAAAACGTATCACAATGTCAGTGATATGGACGCGCCGGGTTTTGGAACCAAGGCCGCCCGCCGACAGGTGGCGCGTGAATGGGTAAATAGCCTCCAACCGGGAGATTCAATATCGGTTTGGTTTAACCCCGATAATCCCGCGCAAAGCGAGTTGATACATCATCCGCCCTGGAATACATACATGAAATACGGCGCCGGAATATTTTTTAGCGCTCTGGCGCTGGCCTTTATTGTTGTGGGCATTTTGCAAAGACTTTCACTTAAAAAAGAATTGAACGTATAATGGACTACCGCAAGGAACTGCTACATCATCTCGGGTTGAAGGAATTCGTCGTTGTGGACCTGGAAACCACCGGTCTCGATCCCGAAAAAGACACCATCATCGAAATCGGCGCCATTTTATACCGTGACGGCCAAGAAGCCGAAACTTTTGAGTCACTGGTCAACCCCCGGCGTCCCATACCGGATTTTATCACCCGGCTCACCGGTATCCGTGATGAGGATGTGGCCGATGCGCCGACGATTGATGCCGTTTTCGGCCAACTGGAAGATTTCCTGTCCGATAAACCGTTTGTCGGCCACCAGGTCAACTTTGATGCCTCGTTCATCGAATATCAGTTCCGCCGGATTCATCAGGATTTTAAAAATTGGGATAACACGGCCCAGCGTTTTAAATATTTTGGCCGGACACGTCTCGATACCTTGTTTCTGGCGCGCATTCTGTTGCCTTTTTTACCCCGTCTTAAACTGGGTGCCGTGGCGGCATATTTTGGTATCAATCTGGAAAACGCCCACCGGGCCGTGGATGACGCTCGGGCAACCGGACAAATTTTCCTGGAACTTCTGGACCGCGCTCTTGCTCTCGATAATCAGATTATCGACGATATCATCCATTTATTATTCGCCAACTCAGCCCGCGCGCGTGCCTTTTTTGTTCCCCTTTTGCAATACAAACGCGAAAAAAAAATCGATACGCCGAATAAAAATCTGCTCGATGAATCGCGCCTTGTGCAAAGCTATTACAATGTGATAGGAGAAGACGCCTTTTCTTACACGCCGCAGGAACAGCACCGGGGGTTATCCAAGGTGGACGATCAACACATACGGGCATTTTACATGCCGGAAGGCGCCCTGAGCCGGGTGGTGGAAAATTATGAATACCGTGAAGAACAGGCCCGGATGAGCCAACTGATTGCCGACGGTTTCAACGACGATGCCATTGTTGTGGCCGAAGCAGGTACCGGCACGGGTAAATCCATGGCCTATATGATGCCGGCGGTGGAATGGGCCGTGCGTAACCGCGGCGCCGGACAAAGGGTGATCATTTCCACCAATACCAAAAATCTGCAGGAACAGTTGTTTTATAAAGACATACCGGCCCTGTTCGCCGCCCGTAAGGGCGATTTTAAGGCTGCCCTGCTGAAAGGGCGTTCCAATTATCTGTGCATCGATAAATGGCGCCTGGTCATGACCGATATGAACCAGCGTCTTTCTCAGGATGAACGTGCCCGCGTGCTGCCGCTTGTGCTTTGGGCGCGCCGCACCCGTACGGGCGATATTGCGGAAAATGCCGGTTTTCAACTGGAAAATAACCGCGGTCTGTGGCAAAAATTCATCGCCGAATCCTCTTATTGCCCGGGAAAAAACTGCCGTTTTTACAGCGATTGCTTTTTAATGAAGGCCCGGGCCCATGCGCGTCGCGCCGATCTGGTGGTGGTTAATCATGCGTTATTATTTTCCGACCTGGCCTCGGAAAATTCCATTCTTGGCGAATACGATAACCTGGTGATAGATGAAGCCCATAACATGGAAAAAACAGCGGCCCAGCATTTGGGTGTACGCCTTAGTTACTGGTCATTTCGCAACTTTTACCACCGTTTATATGAAGATGAACCACGGAAAACAGGTACGGTTTATCAACTGGAATTCCGTTTGGCCAAGAGCAGCCTGAATGAGAAACAGTCCTCGGAAATATTCCGGCTGATCGGCAAAGTGAAAAAGGGCAGTCTGCGCATGCGGCAAACCGTCCAGCAGTTTTACAAACCTTTTAACGCCGAGATGCGTGAACAGATGATGCGTAAAGGGCAAAACCTTAGTGAAATGCGTTGGCGTTATCATAAAAACTTTCGATATTTCCGTGATCATGAAGAAGAGATCGAGGATATTCGTAAAGGGATGGTGCAATTGGGACGGGCCATTAACGAACTGTCCGAATTTGTGCAGGACCTGAAAGCGGACAGCTTTATGTTTCAGGATCAGATCGGCCGTGAATTGTCGGCCCTGCAAAAAGACCTGCTGAATTTGCAGGAAGCCTGGCATTTGTGTATCAACGCGGATCGTAGCGACCATGTTTACTGGCTGGAAGTTCCTTTTAATCCGCGTAATGTGGATGTGCAGCTTAATGCCGTGCCGCTCAAAGTGGCGGAAATTCTGCATCGCAACTTGTTTTCACGGCTGCGTGCCGCCGCATTAACTTCGGCCACGCTGAGTGTGAATAAACGGTTTGACTATTTTAAAAATCGTTCCGGGCTGGATTTACTGGAAGATAAAAAAGTGGAAGGACGTATATTCGGCTCTCCCTTTGATTTTGAACATCAGATTCATCTTTCCGTTGCCGACTTTTTACCCGACCCGCGCAATGAAACTTTCCCGACGCAATTGGCGGCCTTCCTCACGGCGCTGCACCGGCGGGAAAAACGCGGCATGATGATTCTCTTTACCAGTTACAGCCTGTTGAATACGATCCATGAACGACTCAAACCGGCTGCGGATGCCGACCGTGTTTTGCTGCTGGCTCAGGGAAAAAGCGGCAGCCGTAACCAAATGGTGCAGCAATTCAGGGAAAACCGTGATTCCATATTGCTGGGCACCGACAGCTTTTGGGAAGGGGTGGATATTCCAGGGGAAGCGCTGCAACTGTTGGTTATTCCCAAGCTTCCGTTTGATGTCCCCAGCGATCCGTTAATCGCGGCGCGCATGGATGAAATAAAAGAACGCGGCGGTAACCCGTTTTTTGAATATTCCGTTCCCGAAGCGGTGATTAAATTTAAACAGGGCTTTGGTCGTCTGATCCGTGCCCGTTCGGATTATGGCGCGGTGATCGCCTGTGACAACCGGTTAAGCCGTATGCGATATGGCCGGCAGTTTCTCAACAGTCTGCCGGTATCGGCACAGGTCTATCAGCAGGAAACCGCCTTGTTGGATGAACTCGCGCAGTGGTTTCGGGAAAAGGAGAATGGAATGTCGGGGGAACGCCCGGAACCGGAAAAGTAAGGCTCCGCGTGGCACGGCCTGTTTTGAAATCCGGACGCTATTTCCTAAATTTCGACTTTTATAAAAAACAAAAACGGATGTTATGAACCAGGATATTTTACTCATAGATGAAAAAGACCTGACGCTCGGGCATGTCCGGCATTTTTTGCGGGAACGGCCGTCGGTACGCCTTGCCGACTCCATGCGCGCTCGCATCGAAGATGGCCATCGGGTCATCCGCTCTATCGTGGATGAAAATCGTGTGGTGTACGGTGTGACCACCGGGTTTGGTAAATTCTCCGATGTCCGCATCCCGCGCGATAAAACCAGGGAACTGCAAAAACGATTGGTGTTAAGCCATGCCGCCGGCGTGGGCGATCCCATGCCCGACGATGTGGTGCGTTTGATTTTACTGCTAAAAATCAAAAATCTGTCGTACGGCCACAGCGGGGTACGGCCGGAACTGGTGGATTTCCTTATAAAATTGTTGAATCATGATATATTGCCGGTCATACCGGAAAAAGGCTCCGTGGGCGCCAGCGGTGATCTGGCCCCGTTGGCCCATATGTCCCTGCCCGTGTTGGGCGAAGGGCAGGTGCGTGTTAACGGTCAAACGCTCCCCGCCGCCCGGGCCCTTGAACAAGCCGGCATTCAGCCGCCGGAACTGGAAGAAAAAGAAGGCCTCGCCCTGCTAAACGGCACTCAGGCCATACAGGCTTACGCCCTGTACGCGTTGCTTTGCGCGGAAAATCTGCTGGCCTGTGCCGATATTGTGGGCGCCGTTTCACTGGAAGGATTGCTGGGCACCCTTACCGCCTTTGATGAACGCATACATGCCATCCGTGGACATAAGGGGCAACAAACCGTGGCCGCGCATGTGCGTCGTATATTAAAAGAAAGCCCCATCGTGGCATCCCATAAAGAGTCCGATCACCGGGTACAGGACGCTTATTGCCTGCGTTGCATGCCACAGGTGCATGGGGCCGTGCGGGACGGGTTTGACCATGTGCGGGATGTCTTCGAGCGTGAGATGAACGGCGTGACCGATAATCCTCTGGTGTTTCCCGATAACGGCGATGTATTGTCCGGAGGGAATTTTCACGGTGAGCCGGTGGCCCTGGCGGCCGATTATCTGGGTATTTTGATGGCTGAACTGGCCAGTATTTCCGAACGGCGCATCGAACACATGATGGACCCGCACATGAACGAAATGGCCGGTTTTTTAACCAACGAAGGCGGCCTCAATTCCGGATTTATGATCGCCCATGTCACCGCGGCGGCGCTGGTGTCGGAAAACAAGGTACTGGCTCATCCGGCCAGCGTGGATTCCATCCCCACATCCGCGAATAAAGAAGACCATGTAAGCATGGGTACCCATGCCGCGCGTAAAGCGCTGACCATTGTACGCAATGCCGAATACGTGCTGGCGATAGAACTGCTGTGCGCCATGCAGGCCCTGGATTTTAGAAAACCCATCGCACCGGCTCATGCCACCGGCTGTTTATATAAACGGGTGCGTCAGGACATTCCCTATTGGGATAAAGACCGCCTGATGCATACGGATATTGAAAAAGCCGTCGCTCTGATTCGTAAGGGGATTGTCCGGGAAACGGTGGAACAGTGTTTGGAATCGCCGTTGATCTGACACGGCCGGGTAACCGGGCAAAAGGAGTTCAATATGAAAAAACTGATAGGTGAAGAAGCAATACGGCGCGCCGCCACCGAAGGACGTTCCGTTCGGGTGGATGCCCATACGGTGATTACCCCCGCGGCCCGCGATCTGGCGGCGCAGCTCGGCGTGGTGTTTGAAGAAAGCGCAGCTACCGGCGGATGCGCACATGAGCCGCGCATTTTTGCCAATCACACGCCCCGTAAAATCGCCATCGCTGCGGACCACGGCGGTTTTTATCTAAAAGAAGAATTGAAAGATTATCTGCGCGGCAAAAACTTTATGGTAACGGATCTGGGCCCGGAAAACGCCCAACCCTGTGACTATCCCGATTTCGCATTTAAAGTGGCCCTGAAAGTCTCCGAAGGGGAGGCCGACGCGGGCATTATGATAGACAGCGTGGGAATTGGCTCGGCCATGGCCGCCAACCGTGTGCCGGGGGTACTGGCCGCCAAATGCAACAATGTAACGGAAGCACGCAGCGCCCGGGAACATAACTACGCCAATTATCTTACACTGGGCAGTAAAATCATCGGTGTCACGGCGGCTAAGGAAATCTGCGACGCCTTTTTAAACACACCCGGCGGTGCCGAACGCCATCGTAAACGCATCGCCAAAATTTTAAATCATAACAAATAAGCAGGACTTAGAATGATGAATGAAAAAATTGTTGCCGAAGGATTGACCTTTGATGATGTGATGCTCTTGCCGGCACATTCCCGTATTCTCCCGCGTGACGCCGAACTGAACACTCGCCTTACACGTCAGATATCGTTGAATATTCCCATTGTTTCCGCGGCGATGGACACCGTCACCGAACAGGAACTAGCCATCGCTCTGGCCCGCGAAGGAGGGATCGGCATCATTCACAAAAACATGACCGTGGAAAAACAGGTGGAGCAGGTGGACCGTGTCAAACGTTCCGAAAGCGGCATGATTTATAAGCCGGTGACCCTTGGCCCCAAAAACAGCCTGCGCGATGCCGTGGAGATGATGCAACGCTATCATATATCCGGTATCCCGGTAACGGAAAAAGGGCGACTGGTGGGTATTCTGACTAACCGCGATATCCGTTTTGAAACCGACCTGAATAAACCCATTGATACCCATATGACCAGCCAAAATCTGGTCACCGCTCCCGAGGGGACTTCCTTGGAGAAAGCGGAAAAAATACTCCAAAAACACCGTATCGAAAAACTGCTGATCGTCAATGGGGATGATGAACTGGTGGGGCTGATCACGGTAAAGGATATCCAAAAGAAAAAAATGTATCCCAACGCCTGCAAGGATGAACGCGGCCGTTTAAGGGTGGGCGCGGCCACGGGCGTGGGCAAGGACGGCTTGTACCGGGCCTCCGCGTTAATAGAAGCCCAGGTGGATGTGCTGGTGGTGGATACGGCGCACGGCCATTCACAGGGGGTACTGGATGCCGTGGAAACCATCAAGAAAAAGTATCCCGATGTCTCGCTGATCGCCGGGAATGTGGCCACTTATCAGGGTGCGCTGGACCTGATTGAACGCGGCGTGGACGCGGTAAAGGTGGGCATCGGTCCCGGCTCCATCTGTACCACGCGCGTGGTGACCGGAGTGGGCGTGCCGCAAATTTACGCCATCATGGAAGCTGTGCGCGCCGCGCGCCAACATGATGTGCCCGTTATCGCCGATGGCGGCATCAAATATTCCGGTGATATTGCCAAGGCTTTGGCTGCCGGCGCCAGCACGGTAATGATTGGCGGTTTGTTTGCCGGTACCGATGAGAGCCCCGGCGAAGTGATTTTGCTGGACGGGCGCAGCTATAAAATGGTACGCGGCATGGGCTCCATCGGTGCGATGAAGGAAGGCAGCAAGGATCGCTATTTTCAGGAAGGACTGGCGGTGGATAAGCTGGTGCCGGAAGGCATTGAAGGCCGGGTACCGTATCGCGGCCCGTTGAGCAGCACGGTTTTTCAGATGATTGGCGGTTTGCGCTCAGCCATGGGCTACACCGGCTGCCGCACCATAGACGCCCTGCATGAAAAAGCACGCTTTGTGCGTATCAGCCCGGCCGGTCTGCAGGAAAGTCATCCGCATGATGTCATCATTACCAAGGAATCGCCCAATTACCGCATGCGTTAGAAAGGAGCCCTGAAATGCTGAAGCAAATCGATCATATCGGTATCGCCGTACCCGACTTGCAGGCGGTGGAAGAAACCTTGCGCGGTTTGTTCGAATTGGAGCCCCATGTACGCGAAACGGTTGCCGATCAAAAAGTCAATGTACTGGGCTATCACATCGGTGATGCCACCGTGGAATATCTGGCGCCCATGTCAGATGAGTCGCCCATTGGAAAATATCTGAAAAAAAAAGGTACGGGCATCCACCATGTGGCCTACCGGGTGGATGATCTGGCGTCAACCTTAAAACGGCTTAAGGAAAAAGGTTTCCGACTGATTGACGAGCAGCCGAGAGACGGTGCGGAAGGTAAAAAAATCGCTTTTGTGCACCCTGCAAGCAGTAACGGTATTTTGATTGAACTATGTGAAATCAACGAAAAAAAATCTTAACACATGGACGTGGAAATCGCCGTATTGGACAGTCAAACGCTTGGCGACAGCGATGTGAACTGGCACGCCCTGGAGCGCCTGGGCAGGCTGCGTCTGTTTCGCCCCATTCGTACGGAAGAATGGCCGCTGTTGTCCCGCACGCCGTATGTGCTAACCAATAAAGTGCTTATTGATGAAACGGTGATGGAGCGGTTGCCCGCCTTGCGTTACATCGGCGTGCTGGCCACCGGGTATAACAATGTGGATGTGGAAGCGGCGCGAAAGCGCGGCATTGCCGTTACCAATATCCCCGGTTACAGTACTCACGCCGTGGCCGAAACGGTGTTTGCCGCCATCCTGCATTTTGCCAAACAAACCGCCCTGCATAATAACGCCGTTAAAAAGGGGCGTTGGTCAAAGTCAGAATCCTTTTGTTTTTGGGATACTTCCCTTTGGGAATTGCGTGGGCTTACGTTGGGCGTCATCGGTTACGGAGCCATTGGCCGTCAGGTGGCCCGGGTGGCGCGCGCTTTTGATATGTCCGTTTTAATCCATACACGCAGTAAACCGACCTCCCTGCCGGAGGGCATACGGTTGGCGGATAGGGAAACCGTGTTACGTGAAAGCGATGTGCTTTCTCTGCATTGTCCCTTAACCGATGCCACCCGTCATCTGATAAATGAGCACACATTATCACTTATGAAGCCCGAAGCGTTATTAGTTAACACCGGTCGCGGCCCGCTGGTGGATGAAGCGGCTTTGGACAAAGTGTTGCGGCAAAGAAAGATCGCGGCCTATTACGGTGATGTGTTATCCGATGAGCCCCCACCGGGCGACCATCCGTTGATCGGGAATCCTTATACGGTGATAACACCGCATATCGCCTGGGCCACGCGTCAGGCCCGTCAACGTCTGATTGACCGGGCGGCGGAAAACATCATGGCTTTCCGCGAAGGGAAGAAATTAAATCGCCTGGACGTTTAACAGAGTGTAAAATCAAACACAACCGGGAGGTGCCATGGCTTTTACCCTGCAAATTGGCGAGACCGCGCCGGATTTTATTTTACCGGCAACCGATGGGCAGCGTTATCGTTTATATGATTTTAAAGACGATCCGGTTTGGGTGGTCTTTTTTACCTGTAACCATTGTCCCTATGTTAAAAACTCGGATGAATTGACCCGTAAAACGGTGGAAAAATACCAGCCCCGCGGTGTGCGTTTTTTAGGTATTAATGCCAACAGCGCGCAAATAAATCCCGATGATGATTTTGAACACATGGTGGCACGCATGGAGAAACGGCGCTTTCCCTGGCTCTATCTTTATGATGAAACGCAGCAAACCGCCCTGGCTTATGGCGCATTAAAAACGCCGCATTTTTTTGTGTTTGACGCCGATCGCCGTCTGATTTATACCGGCCGCGCCGTGGATGCGCCGCGTGAACCGGAAAATGTGACCGTCAATGATCTGGAACGGGCGCTGGATGAGCATCTTGCCGGGAAAAAGGTAACGGTGCCGTTGACCAATCCCATTGGATGCAGCATCAAATGGGAGGAGCACGATAAGCACTGGATGCCACCGGAAGCCTGTGATCTGGTTTGAATAGCATGCTTTTTTGAAGGCGTGACTCATCTTTTTTTAAAATGAGGTCGAACATGGGAGAAATATCTTCCATTTCCCCGGATAAATTTTGTAACTTATATAAAAAACGGACAATTGAAACGAAAACGCAACGCTAATAAACAGAGAAGGTTGTATTATGGTTAAAAGTATTTTAGTACCTCTGGATCCGTCCCCATATACCGACATGGCTATTCAGATGGCCATTAGGATCGCCCGCTTTAATAAAGCACACATAACGGGATTGGTTATCATAGATATACCGGGAATAGAAAAAGCCATAGGACCTGTACCGCCGGGTGGTATCTATTACGCGGAACATCTTGAGGAAAAGAAAAAAGCCGAAGCCGAAAAAAGGGTAAACACATTGCTGGAAAAATTCCGCAACGCCTGTGACGCCGCCGGCGTGGCGCACAGCGAAGCCAAAAACCAGGGCAGCCCCAGTGATAGTATTCTCAGGGAAGCCATATATTACGATTTGGTATTGATGGGCCTGCGCACACATTTCAACTTTGAATCCAGTGATGAAGAGGGTGACGCGTTGCATAATGTGTTGAATGAGTCCATTACGCCGGTTTATGCTATTCCCGCTCAAATGCCGCTTAACTTGGAAGATAAAGAGCATGTGAAGGTGTGCATCCCTTTTGACGGCTCCCTGCCCGCTGCACGTGCCCTGCAACGCTTTGCCCAGTTAATCCGTCAGGATATCCCCCATGTAAAACTGGTGATGAGCCATGATGACGGTAATTTTGCCCGCGAAGTGTTGGATAGCGCCCGAACCTATCTCCATCATCATGATATTGAACATGTGGAAACCGAATGGACGGTGGAACATATCATTCAAAAAGTGAAAAACGATTATATGGAATGGGCCGATGCCTTTGTTGTGGGGGCGCATTCCAAAAAAGGGATTCTCGATTTTATGGTCGGCAGCCTGACACGGGAACTGATCCAATGGAATCAAAAACCGGTGTTAATCGGTCAATAAAACAGCCATATGGTCCATTCTCCGAATGGTGACCGGTTTGTGATGTATTCAACCGGGAATTATTTTATACTTATACGACAAAACGGGTGAACAGCCCGTTTTATTTTTTCAAACCTGTCACCTTTTAAATGAAAAGGGACGTTGTGACATTTCGCACCCTGGCAGTCGGTCATCTCTTTTTACTGTTTGTGAGCCTGCTCCATGCTCAAAGCATGCGCGGAGTGGTTATTTCTGTCACCGACAGCCTGCCCGTGGCCGAAGCCAATGTTTATTTCGAACATTCCGAACAGGGTGTCACAACGGACAGCAGCGGATATTTTATACTGAAAACCGGCGGCTATGCGGATAACGCCGTTCTGATTATCCATCATATCGCTTATAATGTTTTACGCCTGCCCTTGAAACAGGCTCGTTTGCAAAAAGTATTTATCCTGACACCTGCCGTACGCACTCTGAACCGCATAGTTGTGCGTGAAACGCGCGCCCAAACCCTGTTGCGACATGATCTGTCCGCTTCGGTAACCGTGTTGAACGCCTCCGTATTTGAAGGGCGTGG
>RFFS01000182.1 GCA_003696775.1 Calditrichota bacterium | reverse complement strand
ACGGCGATCGCGATTGTGCTGACCCTGGGCGGCCTGGTCGCTGGCGGCCCCGACGGATGGGTTATGTTGAGTGTCAACCTGGTGTACGCCCATCTTATCGGCACGTTTATCGGCCTGCCTGCTTACCGGATTACGCGAAAATATAAGGAGCGCGGTAAGGTCATGGTGTTTACATTGGCGCTCGCCGTCGTGGTTGGCGCGGCCGCCGGAACGGAATTGAGTTACCTGCTGGTTAAAACGGTCTTGTTTCCGGAATATGTTTTTCCCTGGAGTCATGAGCAGCTCTTTCAGGCTGGTTTTACCATCTCGCTGTTGTTCGGTCTGGGTGGCGTTATCTATTTCCGGCTGGAAAGCCGGGCCCGCCGGATGGTTGCCACGATCCATAAACAGGAAATGGCCCGGGAACGCCTGATGATGTTGAATAAATCCGCCGAATTGGAAGCGTTGCGCGCCCGGATTAATCCGCACTTTCTGTTTAACACAATCAATTCCGTGCTTACGCTGATCCCCACCAATCCGGAAAAAGCGGAATGGATGCTGGAAAAACTCGCGGCATTGTTCCGTGGAATCCTGATTTATAAAGAAAACGACCGGGTGCCGCTGCACAGGGAACTGACATGGGTCCGGGACTATCTGGAAATCGAAAAAATACGGCTGGGCGACCGGCTGCACTACACCATCGATGCCGATGAGACCACGGGGAAGTTTACCGTACCGGAATTTTTATTACAACCTTTGGTGGAAAATGCCGTCATTCATGGTATTGCCCCCAAACAGGATGGCGGTCGTATCACGGTCAGCGCGCGGCAGGCCTCCGATCGTTTGATACTGGAAGTGCGCGATAACGGTGTCGGCTTTTCTTCCGCTATCCGCGGCACGGGGCATGGCATGAAACTGGTAAAAGAACGTCTGAAACTGCTTTACGGAGAATACTATCGTTTTGAAGTATTCGAACGGGAAGGTGTAACGGTGCGTTTGGAATTACCCGTCGCAAACGAAAGGGAGCCATCGTGAGTTTGAATGTTATTCTCGTGGATGATGAAGCCCTGGCCCGGGAACGCATGCGGCGGTTGCTGCAACCCTACATGTTGCAACCGCATAACGGGCGTTTAAACATCGTGGGCGAGGCGGCGGATGGCCGGGAAGCGGTAACGCTGATCAATACCCTAAAGCCGGATGTTGTTTTTCTGGATATCCAGATGCGGGATTGGGACGGCTTTGACGTTTTGCGCCATTTAAAAGAACCTTTACCCTATATTATTTTTGTCACCGCCTTCGACCAATACGCCATTCGGGCTTTTGAGGAAAACGCCATCGATTATCTGCTGAAACCGGTGGATCGCGACCGTTTGCAAAAAAGTCTGGATAAGGTGGAACGCATGGCGCTGTCCGGAGACAAAACCCTGACCGCTACCATTTACAACATGCTCAACAACCTGCCTCCTAAAAATCCATTTTTAACGGTGCGACTGGGCGACCGGGCCTTTTTCCTCAATCCGGATGACATTGCCTGTTTCGAAGCCAGGGATAAACGGGTTTATGTCCATACCGCGGATACGGCATACATTACCGAACACACGCTCAACACTCTTGAAGAAATGCTGCCCGGCGAACGTTTTAAACGCGTACATCGCTCTTATATTGTTAACGTATCCTTTATTAAGGAAGCGCGTAAATGGTTTGGAGGCGGCTACCGGCTGATCCTTAATGTGGCCGCTCAAACGACCGTTCCCTTTTCACGCTCCTTTAAAAAGAATCTCGGTTTATGACCCTGCTTTATACGAATACCACCAGGGATTAACTCAATTGACATAATCCCGGTTTGCGACTAACAAAGAATGAGTTGATCATTCTGTTTAACAACCGGCTTTACATTTATCCTTTCACCTCGTATAATACAACTTTCCGATATGTTATTGTTTTTTTTGCAGATGAGCGAAGTTATCCACTTGGGCAACTGACGGAAGCGCCCACTTTTTTAAGGGAGAGAAAAATGAAAAAGGGATTGGCCGTTTTAGGTCTGGTATTGCTAATTGTTTTGGCACTGGCTTTCGGTGGCGGTTACTATGTGCTGCAAAGTTCCGTGGCGCCGGAGGATGGTGATATAATGGCCGTTGGCGTGCAGAGTCCGGTATCCATCACCTTTGACGCCATGGGTCTGCCGCAAATATGGGCAGAAACGGAAGAAGACGCTTTTTACGGCATGGGCTGGCAGCACGCCGCCGAACGCATGTTTCAAATGGATATCACCCGTAGTGTGGCCTACGGCCGATTATCGGAGCTCTTTGGGTCGGTCACCTTGGAAATGGATATCCTCAACCGAAAAGTGGGGCATTACCGCATAGCGCAGAATCAATTGAACAACCTGTCGCCCCGCAATCGGCGCCTGTTGGAAGCTTACAGCCGGGGCATCAACGATTACAGGTCATCACATGCCAAGCCCTTTGAATATTATCTGCTGCAAACCGATTTCGAACCGTGGAAACCGGTGGACTGTCTGACCATACTCAGTTTCCAAACCTGGTTCTCCGATGCCCTGCAAAACAATGATTTGTTTTTTGTATCCCTGGTAAAAAAAATGGGCCCGGCCGCGGCTAAAAAAATGTTCAACACCTATCCGGGATGGTCGCCGTTTACCGTTCCGCGTAAACAGGCCCCTTCCCTTTCCCTGCGGGAACGCATGGGCGCGCGCCTGCTCGCTTCCGGTCTCAATCCCTACATCATGTCAACAGGTTCCAACGCCTGGGTGGTGGGGCCGCAACGCAGCGCATCCGGCAGCGCCATGCTGGCCAGCGATCCCCATCTGGAGCTGGCCCGTCTGCCTCAGTTTTGGTATTATGCCGGCATGCACGCCACGCAAGACAGCCTGGATGTGATGGGCATAACCACGCCGGGCTTACCCCTGGTGGTGATGGGCTTTAACGGCAAGGCGGCCTGGGCCTTTACCGTGGGCGGCGTGGATATCACCGAATATTATCGCGAAACCATCCATCCGGACGATTCTCTGAAATATGCCGTGGAAGACGGCTGGCGTACGTTTGGCCTGTTCCCGGAAGAAATAAAGGTGAATGGTCGTGAACAACCGGTGCATATTACGGTAAAAACCACGCGGCATGGTCCGGTTATCATGGAAGACGATAGCATGCGCACGGCTTATACCTTTGACTGGGCCGGATTTGACACCGACCTGAACGACACCTTTAACGCGACATTGAAACTCATGCATGTAGCGGATTTCAACACTTTTCGCCATCAGGTTACCCGTTTTGGCGCCCTGGACGCTAACTGGATGTACGCCGATGTCAACGGCAATATAGGTTATCAGTTGGGCACACCCATACCCAAACGGCCGGCTGATTACCACAATGCGCCCATCGACGGCCGCACTGTTAAAGACTACTGGGACGGTTACTATCCACTGGAACAAACACCCCACAGCTATAATCCGCAGCGCGGCTGGCTGGGCACGGCCAACAACAAACATCAATCCCCTGTGGACGGTGTGGATATTCCCGGCAACTATTTTACGGAACGCATTATGCGCCTGACCCAATTATTGCAAGGTGACAAAAAGTTTACTCAGGAAGATTTTAAAACCATGCAGCAGGACCGGGTGGATGTCAGCCTGCTCAAATTTCGGGAACTGATTGAACCGGAATTAAAGCGTAACCTGCCGGCGCCCTTTTTAAACGATGTGATGAACTGGGACGGCTCCACCGGTCTGGATTCACGTCCCACGGCGTTTTTCCAATTGTTACAACAGGACCTTAAAAAGCGCATCTTCCGGGATGAACTGGGCGACATCTACCCCAAGGTGCGTATATTTTGGGTGGTTAACCTGATCGCCTCCGGTGAGGAAACCTGGTTCGACGATGTGACCACCCCCGAAAAAGAAACCCGCGCCGCGGTGTTGGACGCGGCCATCCAAAGCTGTGCCGCCAAGACCAAAGGAAAAACCTGGGGCGATTTCCAAAGCTTTTCCATGAGCCATCCCATGGCCATGCTGCCCATGCTGGGTGATTGGCTGGGTCTGAAAACCGGACCGATGCCCTGGCCGGGAACCATGGGTACGCTTAATGTTTCCCTGCCCCGTTTTAATAACGATCATTTTGACAGCATCGTGGGCGCCAGTTGGCGTTTTGTGGTCGATTTTGCCCGTCCCGCGGAGGGCTACATGGTAATCCCCGCCGGGAATTCGGGCCACCCCCTAAGCCCGCATTTTATGGATTTTTTTGATTACTGGAAAAACGGTCGTTACTGGAAAGTGACCCTGGACAGGGAAAAGGTTTTTAAACAGGCGGTTTCCGTGTTACGACTCCAACCGGAGAAATGACATGTCCGGGAATGTAAACGATGCACTTCGGAAGCTATTTGAAGCGCCCCTGCTAGACGAACTGGAACGATGCCCGCGCGTAACGGCGCAAGACGGGCAGGTGCTGGAAGTGGCTGACGGTCGTTATCATTACATACCCATTGTACTCGAAGGCGCCATACGTATTTCCCGCGTAGACGAAAGCAGCAAGGAAATTCTGATGTACCATATCCGCCCGATGGAAAGCTGCATCATTTCGCTTACTTCCTGCCTGCACCAAAACTTCTCTAATATGGATACCCTGTTGGCTGTGAGCGAAACAGCCACCACCATGCTGCTGGTGAATGACAAACAGGCCCGCGCCTGGCACGATACATATAAAAGCTGGCGCGATTTTGTCACCGGGCTGTATGACGCGCGCCTAAGCGAAATATTACATGTTGTGGATGCCGTGGCCTTTAAAAGCGTGGATCAACGCATGCTGGACTATTTACACCATCACTGCGATGCTGAAGGTGTTGTACACATCACCCATCAGGAACTGGCCTATCGGATCGGCAGCGCGCGCGAGGTGGTTTCCCGCCTGCTCAAACAACTGGAACGCGTCGGCCGGCTCCGCCTGAGTCGCGGGCAAATCCGGCTTTCGGATGTCCCCGGACAGAAGGAATTCGGGTCATAAATACATTTTTCCACTTGTAGACAGAGTATCATCCTGAGTGCCGGTGAATGGGACACGGCAAAGACGACCCGCTACCCTGTGCTCTCCAAACAGTCGGATACCGCCATCCTTGTTTTTCCCATGCATTTGTTTTGTTAGAATAATAGTTTTTAAGATGCCCGTGTCCATCGTAAAAATATCCTTTGAAATTAATCATGTTTAATAACCATTTATGCATCATGGATAAAACGGGCTAATTCTTTGATTATATGGGCGGAAATCAATAAGTTCGGGAAACGAACAAATTGAGATATAAAATGATGATCAGGTCCCTTTTTGCCGGTAAACGGACGTTAATTTTCACACTTTTTGCATTGGCCTGGATGTGGAACGGCTGCACACCTCAATACCGAACGCGCCACATTCCCTACGATTACAGCCGTATGGATAAAGAAACCGCGGCTGTACACAGGCAGGTTGAAGCCTTCCTCTACAAAATCGAACACAAACAGGCCCCGATCCGGCTGCACCCGGCCACACGTATCGACAGCCTGCGCATCGACAATTCGCATAAGGAACTGACTGTATGGCTTAACAATGCCTTTGCCAGCATACCTTTCAGGGAAAAGAATGTAAACGCATTGTATGCGCTGTTGCGGGAAACGCTCGCACGCCCCTACAAGGATTACCGGCTGCATATTTATAGCATGGGTTTCCCCATCGGGCAACTGATCCCCAATTACTACCGGCACACCCTGCCGCCGGATACCACGCGTTTTCCCCCGAGAGATACCCGGCCGCCCATCGTACGGCGGGAAAATCAACCCATGCCGGAAAAAGGATTGTATGGCAATACCATTGCACTGTGGCCCAGTCACGGTTGGTATTACAATCGCGAACAGAAACGCTGGATGTGGCAGCGGGCCCGGCTGTTCGGTACCGTGGAAGACCTGATGCCGGCCGCCTTTACCACGCCCTATCTGTTGCCCATGCTGGAAAAAGCCGGCGCCAACGTTTTTGTCCCCCGGGAACGCGACGTGAACAGCAACAAGGTAATCGTGGATAACGACGATCCGCTTTCCACGGGTTATTCGGAAGGCGCCTCTTCCGAACATATTAGCTGGCAAACGGGCCCTTCCCCCGGCTTTGGTCAACCGGACAGCCTGCTTTACGGTCACCAAAATCCGTTTCGCCTGGGCAGTTGGCGCCATACGCAAAGCGATACCGTTGCCACGGCATGGGCACGCTGGGCGCCCGTTTTTCCGGACAGCGGCCGTTACGCGGTATATGTAAGCTATCGGGCGGACAACAACCATGTGGAAGACGCGCGCTACACGGTACATCATCTTGGCGGCCATACGGTTTTTAAAGTGAACCAGACCATGGGCGGTCACACCTGGATTTATCTCGGCACGTTCCGTTTTGCGCGCGGTTACCATCCCGGCACGGGCAGCGTTATGTTAAGCAACATCAGCCGGGAAAAAGGACGCGTGGTAAGCGCCGACGCGGTGCGTTTTGGCGGGGGGATGGGTATCGTTGCGCGTGAGGGACAAACCAGCGGACGCCCGGCTTTTACCGAAGGCGCCCGTTACTGGATGCAGAGCGCCGGTTTCCCTGACACGCTGGTTTATAACCTGCACGCCGACACCAATGATTATAAAGACGATTATCAGGGACGCGGGGAATGGGTGAATTATTTATTCGGCGCCCCCAACGGGCCCAACCGCGACCGGTCAAAAGGTCTTGGTGTGCCGGTGGATTTGTCTCTGGCCTTTCATACCGACGCGGGGATCACGAACAGTGACACAGCCGTGGGCACGTTGCTCATATACAGCACCACCGGCGCCGATACCACCACGTTTTTTCCGGATGGTACCTCACGATTGGCCAGCCGTGATTTTGCCGACATTCTGCAAAGCCAGTTGGTGGATGATATCCGCGCCTTGTATGATCCTTCCTGGTCGCGGCGCGGTTTGCGCAATGCCCGCTACAGCGAAGCTTTTCGTCCCAACGTGCCCGCCGCCCTTCTGGAACTGCTTTCACATCAAAACTGGGCCGATGCCCGTTTTATGCTCGATCCCCGTTTCCGTTTTGATGTCAGCCGCGCCATTTATAAAGCCATGCTGCGCTATCTCGCCAATCGCGAACAACGCCCCTATGTGGTGGCGCCTCTGCCGGTCGATCATTTCAGTGCTGTTTTGGATAGCGCCGGTCGGGTTCGTTTAAACTGGCAGCCGGTCAGCGACCCACTCGAACCGTCGGCGCGGCCCGTGGCCTATAAGGTCTATCGGCGTCGGGACAATGGTGATTTTGACAACGGCCGGATCGTGACACAACCCTTTATGACCATGCCCGCGCCCGATGCAGGCCATATTCACAGCTACAAGGTTACCGCGCTGAATGAAGGCGGCGAAAGTTTTGATTCGGAAATTTTATCGGTGGGCCGGGCCGGTACCGACCGCCCGGTTGT